>NZ_JAMWXW010000030.1:0-107252 GCF_031570135.1 Paraburkholderia sp. USG1
GATGGTGTCCGAGTTCGGCACCCAGTGCGCGCTCGATCAGTGCCTTCTTGAACGCGGCTGAAGCGGCGTGCACCGCCTCGGCCGTCATCGGCCCCTTCACGAACTGGTCAATCAATTCCTTCGGAATCGACGGCAACGCCGTCTGGGCCTCGGTGGCCGTCTTCGGTTTGCGTGGCATACATGCTCCTTGAGCTACATGTTATGCCTTACACACAAAATTTATGACAGGCCCGATTCCAGATGCACCACTGCCTCCTCCAAGCCAGGGGATTCGCTTAAGAACTGGCGGTGTAAAGCGGCTTTCTTTGCCTACTTTCTTTGCCGCGGCAAAGAAAGTAGGTGCCGCCCCGCACAGGGGCAACGCTAATAGACCACCGTGAACGCAAGGAAAGGCCAACACCCCAGGAACACAGACACAAAGCCCTGCACAGGCAAACAACCAACCCTCCCCCAAATTCCCGCCAGTAAAACCCAACTACTTTGCCGTCGCCAACTGCATCGATCAGCAACCTTCCGTCGAGAACAGAAACCACCTGCATCGAACACCAACCAACCCCAGCGCCGCAGGCAAAAAACGCACATCGCCCCCTAGTGCACATCACGAAATAAACCGCTAATCTCAACCCCGCACGCCCGCCAAGGGCCGCGCGCAGCGCAAAAAAAGACGCGCAGCACGCCCAAAGATGGCCCTAAAAAAGCCACGCCGCGCAGCGGCAAAAAAAGCACCCTGGAGTACCCCTTTGGAAAAGTCAGCAGCACCATCAGCAGCCCCCGAAGACTGGATCGCCCGCAGCCTGCGCGCCGTCTGGCACCCCTGCACCCAGATGAAGCACCACGAACGCCTGCCGCTCGTCCCCGTCGCACGCGGTCAAGGCGCGTGGCTCTACGATCGCGCCGGCCATCGCTATCTGGATGCCATCAGCTCCTGGTGGGTCAACCTGTTCGGTCACGCCAATTCGCGCATCAACGCGGCACTGAAAGACCAGCTCGACACGCTCGAACACGCCATGCTCGCCGGCTGCACGCACGAACCGGCCATCGAACTCGCGGAGCGCCTCAGCGCGCTCACCGACAACACGCTCGGCCACGCATTCTTCGCATCGGACGGCGCGTCCGCCGTCGAAATCGCCCTGAAAATGAGCTTCCATTCGTGGCGCAATCGCGGTTTCGCCGACAAGCAGGAATTCGTCTGCATCGCCAACAGCTATCACGGCGAAACCATCGGCGCACTCGGCGTCACGGATGTCGCGCTCTTCAAAGATGCCTACGACCCGTTGATCCGCCACGCGCACGTCGCGGCATCGCCGGACGCGCGCCTCGCGGAGGCCGGCGAAACCGCCGCCGATGTCGCTCGCCGCGCGCTCGATCACGTTCGCTCGCTATTCGAAGCACGCGCCACGAAAATCGCCGCGCTGATCGTCGAGCCGCTCGTGCAGTGCGCCGCCGGCATGGCCATGCACGACGCGTCGTATATCGCCGGATTGCGCGCATTGTGCGATCAGTACGGCGTGCATCTGATCGCCGATGAAATCGCCGTGGGCTGCGGCCGCACCGGCACTTTCTTCGCGTGCGAACAAGCCGGCATCTGGCCGGACTTCATCTGTCTGTCCAAAGGCATCAGCGGCGGCTATCTGCCGCTCTCGATCGTGCTGTCGCGCGACGAAATTTTCGAAGCGTTCTATCACGACGACACCGCGCGCGGCTTCCTGCACTCGCACTCGTACACCGGCAATCCGCTCGCCTGTCGCGCGGCACTCGCCACGCTCGATCTGTTCGCAACCGACAACGTGCTCGCCGCCAACGCGCAGAAGTCCGCGAAGCTGAAAGCCGCGCTCGCACCGCTCGCCGGGCACGAACAAGTCCGCAATCTGCGTCAGTGCGGCACGATCTTCGCGTTCAACGCCGTGATCGACGATGCTCAGCAAGCCAGAACATTCTCGCGCCGCTTCTTCGAAAACGCGTTGCAGCGCGAACTGCTGCTGCGCCCAATCGGCACGACGGTGTATCTGATGCCCCCTTACATCCTCGACGACGAAGAACTCGCGCTGCTCGCCTCGCGCACGCGCGAGACCTTCGAAGCCACGCTCGCGGAGACCCGCTAATGCATCTGCTCGACACACTCGCCGAAGGGCTGAAGGACATCGACGCACGCGGCCTGCGCCGTCGCCGCCGCACGGCCGACACGCCGTGCGCGGCGCACATGACCGTCGACGGCCGCGCGATCATCGGCTTCGCCAGCAACGACTATCTCGGCCTCGCCGCGCATCCGCAACTCATCGCGGCCATTGCTGAAGGCGCGCAGCGCTATGGCGCGGGCAGCGGCGGCTCGCATCTGCTCGGCGGCCACTCGCGCGCGCATGCGCAACTCGAAGACGATCTCGCCGAATTCGTCGGCGGCTTCGTCGAGAATGCGCGCGCGCTCTACTTCAGCACAGGCTACATGGCGAATCTCGCCACGCTCACCGCGCTCGCGGGCCGCGGCACGACGCTCTTCTCCGACGCGCTGAATCACGCGTCGCTGATCGACGGCGCGCGTTTGTCCCGCGCCGACGTGCAGATCTACCCGCACTGCGATACGGAAGCGCTGAGCGCGATGCTCGAAGCCTCGGACGCCGACGTCAAGGCGATCGTCTCCGATACCGTCTTCAGCATGGACGGCGACATCGCGCCCCTGCCGCGTCTGCTCGAACTCGCGGAACAACACGGCGCGTGGCTGATCGTCGACGACGCGCACGGTTTCGGCGTGCTCGGCCCGCAAGGCCGCGGCGCGATCGCGCAAGCCGCGCTGCGGTCGCCGAACCTCATTTCGATCGGCACGCTCGGCAAAGCAGCAGGCGTCTCCGGCGCGTTCGTCGCAGCGCATGAGACGGTGATCGAATGGCTCGTGCAGCGCGCGCGCCCGTACATTTTCACCACGGCGTCGGTGCCGGCCGCGGCGCATGCGGTGTCGGCGAGCCTGCGCATCATCGGCGGCGAGGAAGGCGATGCGCGGCGCGCGCATCTTCAGCAATTGATCGAGCGCACGCGCGCCATGCTCAAGGCAACGCCGTGGCTACCGGTCGATTCGCATACGGCCGTGCAGCCGCTCATCATCGGCGCGAACGATGCCACGCTCGATATCGCGGCCACGCTCGATCGCGCGGGTCTGTGGGTGCCGGCGATCCGTCCGCCCACCGTGCCCGCCGGCACGTCGCGTTTGCGCATTTCGCTGTCGGCCGCGCACTCGCAGGCAGACCTGGATCGTCTTGAAGCGGGCTTGCAGCAACTCGGAGCAAAGGCGGCATGAGTAGCGCGAGTCAAAACGCACTGTCCTTATTCGTCACCGGCACCGATACGGAAATCGGCAAGACGTTCGTCTCAGCGGCGCTGTTGCGCGGCTTCGTCCGCGAAGGCCTGCAAGCCGCCGCGATGAAGCCGATCGCCGCCGGCGCGTTCGAACTGAACGGCGTGCCGCACAACGAAGACGCGGATCAACTCGACGCCGCCTCGAACGTCCTGCTGCCGCCCGAGATGCGCACGCCGTATCTGCTGAAGGAACCGGCCGCGCCGCATATCGCAGCCGCGCTGGAAAACGTCACGCTGGATCTCGACCGTATCGTCGACTGTCACGCGCAGGCTCTCAAGCGCGCGGAGATCGTCGTGGTGGAAGGCGTCGGCGGTTTTCGCGTGCCGTTGACCGCTACCCAGGACACCGCCGATCTCGCCGTCGCGCTGAAGCTGCCGGTCGTGCTGGTGGTCGGCATGCGGCTCGGCTGCATCAGCCATGCGCTGCTCACCGCCGAAGCAATCGCCGCGCGCGGGCTCACGCTCGCCGGCTGGGTCGCCAACCGTATCGATCCGGACATGACCTTCCCCGACGAAAACATCGCGTCGATCCGCGAGCATCTCGCCCGCGAATACGACGCACCGCTGCTCGGCATCGTGCCGCATCTGAGCCCGGCTTCGCCCGAGCTCGCGGCGGAGCAACTCGACATCAACCGGCTTCTGCAGACGCTGCGCCATACGCACGCGCAGCGCTGAACCACCATCACATCCATCCATGAGGATTGACGACATGACGCAACTGAACATCGCTCCGGCGTCCGCCGACACGGCCGCCGCCAACAACAACGCAGCAGCCGGCACGAAACAGCTCGCGCGCTGGCGCGTGGCGGACATCGTCGCGTTGTACGAACTGCCGTTCAACGACCTGATGTTCCAGGCGCAGCAAACCCATCGCGAGCATTTCGACGCGAACACCGTGCAACTGTCCACGCTGCTGTCGATCAAGACCGGCGGCTGCGAGGAAGATTGCGCGTACTGTCCGCAGTCGGTGCATCACGACACGGGCCTGCAAGCCGACAAGCTGATGCCGGTCGACGAAGTGCTCGCTGCCGCGAAGGTCGCCAAGGAAAACGGCGCGACGCGTTTCTGCATGGGCGCCGCGTGGCGCAATCCGAAAGACCGTCACCTGGAACCGATCAAGGACATGATCCGCGGCGTGAAGGCAATGGGCCTCGAAACCTGCGTGACGCTCGGCATGCTCGAAACGCATCAGGCGCAAGGGTTGCGCGAAGCGGGCCTCGACTACTACAACCACAATCTCGATACGTCGCCGGAGTTCTACGGTCAGATCATTTCGACGCGCACGTATCAGGACCGCCTCGACACGCTCGAACGCGTGCGCGACGCGGGCATCAACGTGTGCTGCGGCGGGATTGTTGGCCTGGGCGAGTCGCGCCGTGAGCGCGCGGGTCTGATCGCGCAACTGGCGAACATGGATCCGTATCCGGAATCGGTGCCCATCAACAATCTGGTTCAGGTGGAAGGCACGCCGCTGACCGGCACCGAAGCGATCGACCCTTTCGAATTCGTGCGCACGATCGCGATTGCGCGTATCACCATGCCGCGCGCAATGGTGCGTCTGTCCGCCGGCCGCGAGCAGATGAACGAAGCCTTGCAGGCCATGTGTTTCCTCGCTGGCGCGAACTCGATTTTCTACGGCGATCAATTGCTGACCACGAGCAACCCGCAAGCCGAGGCCGACCGCAAACTGCTCGAACGTCTCGGCATTCGCGCCGAGGCCGCGCAACAGATGCCGCTCGATCAAAGCGGCTGCGAGCACGGCTGTGATAAACACGCTGCGCCGAACTGAGCGTCAGCGTCGCGCGCACTAGAACACGTGCAATAAAAAAGGCTGCCTCGTGGAAAACGAGGCAGCCTTTTTACTTGTGAAGCCGGAAATTACTTCTTGTCGACGATGATCTGATCGAATGTGCCGCCATCGGAGAAATGCGTTTGCTGTGCTTTCTGCCAGCCACCGAACATGTCTTCGACGGTGAATGTTTTGATCGCCTTGAACTCCGCAGCATGCTTCGCAAGCACGGCCTTGTCCTGCGGACGCAGATGGTGCTGCGCGATGATCTCCTGCGCGGCCGGCGACCACAGGTACTCGAGGTAGGCCTGCGCTTCCTTGCGCGTGCCGCGCTTGTCGACCACCTTGTCGACGATCGAAACCGGCGGCGCCGCCAGCAAACTCACCGACGGATACACCGCCTCGAAGTTGCCCCCGCCCACGCCCGTGTCCATCAGCGCCACTTCGTTTTCGAACGTCACCAGCACGTCGCCGATACCGCGTTGCGTAAACGTGGTCGTCGCGCCGCGGCCGCCCGTGTCGAGCACCGGCACGTTTTTGAAGATCGCCTTTTCGAAGTCGAGTGCCTGCGCGTCAGTCCCGCCGTGCTGCTTGCGATAACCCCACGCGGCCAGATACGTATAGCGCCCGTTACCCGATGTCTTCGGATTGGCGATGATCACCTGCACGCCGGGCTTGGCGAGATCGTCCCAGTCCTTGATGTGCTTCGGGTTGCCCTTGCGCACGAGGAACACCATCGTCGTGGTGTAGGGCACGCTGTCGTTCGGCAGACGCGTGCGCCAGTTGGCCGGCAGCAGTTGACCTTTCTCGGCGAGCAGGTCGATATCGTTCGGCTGGTTCATCGTCACCACGTCGGCCTGCAAGCCTTGCAGCACCGACAGCGCCTGCGCGCTCGACGCGCCATGCGACTGGCGGATCGACACGGTCTCGCCGCTCTTCTGCCTGTACGCGGCAATGAAGCCGGCGTTGATGTCCTTGTACAGCTCACGCGTCACGTCGTACGACACGTTGAGCAGCGACGTCTCTGCGTGCGCTGCCGACACGCCCGCCAGCGCGAGCGTAATTGCCGTCATGCCGGCTGCCAGCCAGCGCGAAGTCCCCGTCTTGCCTGCCATCCTGTCCCCGCCTCTCGTTGATGAAAACCAGTGGCCGCACGAACGTGCAGCGTGAAGCAGGATTCTAACGGATCGCTTACTCGGTCTGTGCCGCGTTCGCGCGCCTCACCTGCCCGAACGCCGGCCCGACCATTCAGATAAATGCGTGCTGTGCGGCCTCGATCGACTCTTCGCGAAAACGCAGCGGCGCCGCGCAATGCACCAGGGTGTCGACGAAATACTTCGCGCGCGGCCAGGGTCCGAAGCCGGCCGCGGTGTTGATATGCCCCGCGTCGCCGAGATTCACAAACGCGCTGCCGAAGCGCTGCGCGAGATCGCGCGCCCCGGCGAGCGACATCCACGGATCGGTTTCGCTGCCGATCAGGATCGACGGCACGCCGAGACGCCGGGCGTCGAACGGTCCGGCGAAGGCGAATTTCTGCGGACTCGCGGGCGCCACGAACAGCACACCGACCACATCGTTCGCATACGACGCCTGCTGCAATGCATACGCGGTCGCAAGGCAACCGAAGCTATGCGCGGCCAGCACGAACGGCCCGCGCTCGCGCGCCAGCAGATCGCGCAACGATCTGGACCACAGCGCGAGGTCCGGTGCGTCCCAGTCGGCTTGCTCGACGCGCAGCGAGCGCGCGAACTGCCGCTCCAGCCAGGTCTGCCAGTGCGTGCCCTCGCTGCCGTGCAGGCCGGGAACCGTGACGAGCCGTGGCGGCCATGTCGATTTGGTGCATGAAAGCATGTGGGTGCCTCGCTGCGGAAATCCGGGTAATGATTGTCCCGCCGGGCGCCGTGTGGGCGAACCAAGTTTTTGTGCTTTGGTTATCGGGCAAAACGCGCGGACAAAATACGCGGGCAAACCCGGGGATAAAAAACGCGGCCCGATGCGTGGCCAAATACACGTCCCAATGCGCGTGCAAAGCCCCGCCAGATATGGGCCTGTGGAGGGAAATCCATCGCCGGAACCGCACGCCCGTGCGCAAACGCGCGCGATGCGCGTCGAAAAAGTAGAATGAAGCCTATCCATAAAAGGAGGAGGCCTCATGCAGCAAGTGTCGTCCGCAGCGTTGCAGTTGTCGCACCGGTCACGCCGTGGCTTCTCCGTCACTCGCCCCGATCTCGCAGGCGCCTTCCGGACCGTATGAAAATCCTCTTTTACATGCCGCATGCCGACGCCGCCGCGTGGCTGAACGACTTCGCCCGCGCGCTGCCGGAGGCCGATCTGCGTGAATGGCAGCCGGGCGACACCGCGCCGGCCGATTTCGCGGTGGTATGGCGTCCGCCGCGCGAGCTGCTGGCCGGACGCGACGATCTGCGCGCAATCTTCAATCTGGGCGCGGGCGTCGACGCGATCCTGGCGCTGGAACACGCGCAACCCGGCACGTTGCCGCGCAACGCGCAGTTGATCCGCCTCGAAGACACCGGCATGGCGCCGCAAATGGCCGAGTACGTCGCGCATGCGGTGCTGCGCTATCTGCGCCGTTTCGACGAGTATCAGACGCTGCAAAACGAGCGCCGCTGGCAAGTGCTCGAGCCGCATCCGCGTGAAACCTTCACCGTCGGCGTACTGGGACTTGGCGTGCTCGGCACGCATGTCGCCCAGGCGGTAGCGGCATTCGGCGTGCCGGTGCGCGGCTACAGCCGCAGCCCGCGGCAGATCGACGGCATTCAGACGTTCGCCGGTGAAGCACAATTCGACGCATTTCTCGACGGCGTGAAAGTGCTGGTGAATCTGCTGCCGCATACGCCGGATACCGGCGACGTGCTGAACGCACGCACCTTCGCCAGGCTCGCACGCGGCGCGTATCTGATCAACGTGGCGCGCGGCGGGCATCTGGTCGAGCAGGATCTGCTCGACGCGCTCGCGAGCGGCCAGCTCACCGCCGCCACGCTCGACGTGTTCCGCGAAGAACCGCTGCCGCCGGATCACCCGTTCTGGCGCGAGCCGCGCATCACGATCACGCCGCACGTCTCAGCGCTGACGCTGCGCGCGGAAAGTGTCGCCCAGGTCGCGCAGAAAATCACCGCGCTCGCACGGGGCGATACAGTTGGCGGAGTGGTGAATATGGAACGCGGATACTGAACACAGCCAATCCCATTGAAGAAGCGCCGCCACGCGCGGCGTCAACAAGTTGCATGGAGACAGATCATGGCCCTACCTCAGCAAGTGAAAATCGTCGAAGTCGGTCCGCGTGACGGACTGCAGAACGAAAAAGAATTCGTGCCCACCGCGACCAAGATCGAGTTGATCAACCGGTTGTCGGCGGCGGGCTTCCGTAACGTCGAGGCCGCTTCGTTCGTGTCGCCGAAATGGGTGCCGCAAATGGCGGACGGCGCCGACGTGATGGCCGGTATCGAACGGCGCCCCGGCACGATCTACTCGGTGCTGACGCCCAACCTGCGCGGCTTCGAAGGCGCGCTCGCCGCGCGTGCCGACGAAATCGTGATTTTCGGCGCCGCCAGCGAAGCGTTCTCGCAGAAGAACATCAACTGCAGCATCGCGGAAAGCATCGACCGGTTCGCGCCCGTCGCGCAGGCGGCCAAGGAGCACGGCGTGCGGATTCGCGGCAGCGTGTCGTGCGCGCTGGGCTGTCCGTATCAGGGTGAAGTGCCGGTGGCGTCGGTGGCGGATGTCGTCGAGCGCTTCGCGGCGCTCGGCTGCGACGAAATCGATATCGCCGACACGATCGGCGTGGGCACGCCCAAGCGCACGCGTGAAGTGTTCGAGGCGGTCACCCGGGTGTTTCCGCGCAAACGTCTGTCGGGCCACTTCCACGACACCTATGGTCAGGCACTCGCCAATATCTACGCGGCACTGCTGGAAGGCATCGAGATCTATCACGCTTCGGTGGCGGGCCTCGGCGGCTGTCCGTATGCGAAGGGCGCGACCGGCAACGTCGCGACCGAAGACGTGCTGTACCTGATGAACGGCCTCGGCATCGAGACCGGCATCGATCTCGCGCAAGTCGTCGCGATCGGCGATTTCATCTCGACCTCGATCGGCCGGCCCAATGTTTCGCGCGCCGGTAAAGCGCTGCTCGCCAAAGCGCGCAGCGAAGCGGCGAACTGCGTCTGACGCCGGCTCGACGCACGCACTCGGCACTCACGCCAACACTCAGGATCTGAAACGATGACGGACCACGCTTCTCCCGAAACCGACGATCTCACCGCGCTGCCGGACTCGGCACGCCGCGTCGCGCTGCTGTTGCGCGAACGCGGTCACGCGGGCCGGATCGTGATGCTGCCGGAAACCGGCAAGACCTCCGCCGAAGCCGCGGCGGGACTCGGCTGCTCGGTCGCGCAGATCGCCAAGTCGATCCTGTTTCGCCGCCGTGAAGACGACGCGCCGGTGCTGGTGGTCGCGAGCGGTGCGAATCGCGTCGACGAAAAGAAAGTTGCCGCGCAGGTCGGCGAAATCGGCCGTGCGGACGCGAAGTTCGTCCGCGAAAAAACCGGCTATGCGATCGGCGGTGTCTGTCCGATCGGTCACGCCACCGAGCCGGTCACGCTGATCGACGCGGATCTGCTCGAACTCGACAGCCTGTGGGCCGCCGCGGGCCACCCGCATGCGGTGTTCAACCTGACGGCGCAGGAGCTGATCGCGCTGACGGGCGCGCCGGTGATCGACGTGGCGCTGCGCGAGACGGCATGACGCGATGACGATGACGACGATGACAGCGGGCCTCGATAACGAAGACGACCACGCCGTGCCCTCGCCTTGCATCAGCGTGTGCAGGATGGATGCGTCGACAGGCTGGTGCGAAGGATGCCTGCGCACCATCGACGAAATCGCCGGCTGGTCGCTGCTCGACGGCGACGCGAAGCGCGCGGTCTGGGACGCGATCGAGGTACGTCACGCGGAACTCGTCGCGAACCCGCCGAAGGTGCAGCGATGAACGCCGCGCCGCGCATCGTCACGATCGGCGAGACGTTCAGTTCGACGCTGGAGCTGTCGGCGGAATCGGTGAAATCGTTCGCCTCGCTGGTCAACGACCACAACCCGCTGCATCACGACGAAGCGTATGCGGCACAAAGCCGCTTCGGCGGACTGATCGCATCAGGTACGCAGCCGACCGCGCATTTCATGGCGCTGCTGGCCACGCATTTTTCGACCTACGCGCAACCCCTCGGTCTCGAATTCGATATCAAGCTGAAGAAAGCGGTCCACGCGAACGACACGCTCACCATCACCTGGCGCGTGAAGGACGCTTACTGGAAGCCGAGCCTGAACGGCGATCTGACCCATCTTGAAGGCACGGTCGTGAATCAGCGCGGCGACACCATGTTGACCGGTTCGTCGACCATTCTCGTCATGCCGAAATCTGAAGCCGCCGAGAACACACACGCAAACGCGGCGCCCAACTCGCCATGATCACGCTACCGGAATCGATTCGGGTTTTCGAACGCGGCTGGCTTTCGTCGAACAACGTGCTGCTGCTGGACGATGCATGCGCCGCGCTTGTGGATACCGGGTACGCCACGCATGCGCCGCAAACGCTTGCCCTCGTGCGGCAAGCGCTCGGCGCGCGGCCGCTCGACCTGATCGTCAACACGCATCTGCATTCGGACCACTGCGGCGGCAACGCGCTGCTGCAGGCCACGTGGCCGTGCCGCACCGTGATTCCCGCCTCGGAAGCCGATGCGGTGCGCGACTGGGACGAGACACGCCTCACGTTTCGTGCGACCGGCCAGACCTGCGAGCGCTTCACCTTCACCGGCACGATCGCGCCCGGCGCGCAGTTGCGGCTCGGCGCGCTCGACTGGGAAGTGCTCGGCGCACCCGGCCACGATCCACACTCGCTGATGCTGTATTGCGCGGGCGAACGCATCCTGATCAGCGCGGACGCGCTCTGGGAAAACGGCTTCGGCGTGATCTTTCCGGAACTGGAAGGCGAAAGCGGTTTCGCCGAGGAACAGGCGGTGCTCGAAGCCATTGCGAAGCTCGACGTGCGCCTCGTGATTCCCGGCCACGGCGCACCCTTCACAAATGTCGAACAGGCGCTGGAGCGCGCGTTTTCGCGAGTTGCCTGGCTGCGTGCCGATCCGGCCCGCAACGCAAAGAACGCGCTGAAGGTACTGATCGTGTTCAAGCTGCTCGAAGTCCGCGCGATGCGCTTCGACACATTGCTGCAAATGCTCGACGCCGCCGCCGTGATGCGCGCCGCCGCGACGATGCTCAAGCCGCGCGGCGAGTGGCCCGCGCTGGTTAAAGACATCGTCGAGGAATTGGCCGCGAGGAATGGGCCGCTGGAAGTGGATGGCGAGCGCATTGTCGCGCGCGCGGCGTGACGCGCCGCCGCTGACTCGAACCACCTGAAATACGCGAACCGTCGCCACAAAAAGAAAGCCGCTCGACCATTACAGGCGAGCGGCGGAAATTCTGTCGGACGTGATCAGCGTCAAGATGCATGATACGCGTGCCGTTTTTTTGGCCGCATCGGTAATTTCCCTACAGAAGTTTGACGCCAGCTTTTAAAGCTGCATACACGTCACACCACGAAGCCCTGTAGTCGCACAGCTTTCAACGTATTAGACCGCCTTGACGAACAATCCGGGCACCCAGTTACTCTGGAATCCGTAGCATTGCGACACGCCGCAGCGGCGCAACACCCGTCAGGTCGACGACAGGCGCTTTTGCGGCACGATCCGCCAGCCGAGATTGACACCGGCGGCGGCCAGCAGAATCAGCACCGCGCCGAGCACCTGAATCCATGCCAGCGTTTGCCCGAACGCAACCCGATCGACGACGATCGCCACCACCGGATAGATGAACGAGAGTGCCCCCGTCATCGAAGTCGGCAACTTCTGGATCGCCCCGTATAGCAGCACGTACATGAGACCCGTATTGACGACGCCTAGCACGATCAGTTCGAGCCACTGCACGCCGCTCGTGGGCAGCGCGTCGAAGCGCACGAACGGCGCGAGCATCAGCACGCCGAGCGACACCTGGATCAACGCGATCAGATGCGGCGGCGT
This sequence comes from Paraburkholderia sp. USG1, assembly GCF_031570135.1. Classification (NCBI taxonomy): domain Bacteria; kingdom Pseudomonadati; phylum Pseudomonadota; class Betaproteobacteria; order Burkholderiales; family Burkholderiaceae; genus Paraburkholderia; species Paraburkholderia sp. USG1. Next base: position 12,220 of record NZ_JAMWXW010000030.1, read on the forward strand.
GCCCTTGAGCCGCTTGGTAATGATCGACGACACGGCATACATCGCCGCCGCGCCCACTGCGTATGCGACGCCGACCAGGTATTGCCCCGGCACCGCCAGCACCGCCGGCTCGACCTTCACGACGAACACGAGTCCGATGAACGCGACCACCAGCCAGGCCACGGCCGACGGGCTGATGCGCTCGCGAAACACCAATGCGCCGAGCGCCACCAGCATGAACGGCTGCGTGTTGTAGACGGCGGTGGCCATCGAGATCGACGCACGCGAATACGCGGCGAACAGCAACACCCAGTTGATGACGATCGCCGCCCCGCCGAGCAGGGCGAGGCCGAGCATCTTCCACGAGAAGAGGCGGCGCCGGAACAGTCCCAGCACCGCGCAGACGAGCGCCAGCGTCGCGCCGCCGAAAATGCAGCGGAAAAACACGACATTGAACGGGCTTTGCTGCGACGACACCACGAGCCAGCCGATGGTGCCGGACATCAGCATCGCCAGGGTCATTTCCGCGGCTCCGCGGCGAATTTCATTTGACGCCATGATTCGATCCTCGAATTGATTCCTGCATGCCGAGCAGTGTAATTAATCCGATGGTCCGAATACATGGCTAAACTTAAGCATTCCCGCGACGCAACCTAATAATCGAAGGCCGTCATGACCAAACGCCTTGTTCCCTCAACGCCCTCCCCGCTCGACGACACGGACCGGGCGCTACTCGCCGCGCTCGCGGAAGACGCCCGTCAGCCGGTCAGCGAACTGGCGCGGCTGGTCGGACTGTCAGCGCCGAGTACGGCGGAGCGTGTGCGCCGACTCGAAGCGCAAGGCGTGATCGAGCGCTTTACGGTGCAAGTCGATCCACGCGCGCTCGGCTATACGCTGCAGGCCATCGTGCGCGTGAAGCCGTTGCCCGGCCAGTTGCATCTGGTCGAAGAGGTGATCCGGCGGATTCCGGAGTTCGTCGAATGCGACAAGGTGACAGGCGACGACTGTTTCATCTGCCGCCTGTACCTCCACTCGATCGAGCAGCTTGACGAGATTCTGACGAAGGTCGCCGAGCGTGCGGAGACCAGTTCCGCCATCGTCAAGTCAACGCCGGTGGCGCGCCGTTTGCCGCCGCTCGGCTAAACGACGGCGGGCGCGGCTTCGCGCATGATCGGCGCAGGCGAACGGGACTTACTGCTCGGCCGCTTCGAAAAAAGACAGCATTTCGGCGACCAGTTCGTCCGACGCTTCTTCGGGTATGTAATGCCCGCAAGGCAGCGCGCGGCCACTCACGTCGCGCGCCACATGACGCCATTCGGCCAGCGCGTCGAAGCACTTCTCGATCACGCCCTTGTCGCCCCACAACACGCGCAGCGGGCAGCCGATCTTGTGACCGCGCTCGATATCGGCACGATCGTGCTCCAGGTCGATGCTCGCCGACGCGCGGTAATCCTCGCACATCGCGTGCACGGCGCCTGGTTGGGCGAGCGCCGCGCGGTAGGCTTCGAGCGCGGCGGGATCGAACGGCGCCAGACCCGCGTGACGGCCACCCATCACCGCATCGACATAGGCCGCCGGGTTCGCGCCGATCAGCGTCTCGGGCAGCGGCTCCGGCTGGATCAGGAAGAACCAGTGGAAGTAGTGCGTCGCGAAGGTGCGGTCGGTGGCCTCGTACATTGCGAGCGTCGGTGCGATATCGAGCAGCATCAGACGCTCGACGGCGTCGGGATGATCGAGCGCCATTCGATGCGCCACGCGTGCGCCGCGGTCGTGTGCGCACACGAGAAAACGTTCGAAACCGAAATGACGCATCACGGCGACCTGATCGGCCGCCATCACGCGTTTGGAATACGGTGTATGGTCGGCGTCGCTCGGCGGCTTGCCCGATGCGCCGTAGCCGCGCAGATCGGTCGCGATGACGGTGAAATGTTCGGCCAGTTGCGCGGCGCACTTCTGCCAGATCAGATGCGACTGCGGATGACCGTGCAGCAACAGAAGAGGCGGGCCCGCTCCGCCCTTCACTCCGAAAATATCGACATCGCCCACGGCGACGCGAAAGGGCGTGAAATTCTCGAAGGCCATGACGTCTCTCTTGTGATTTGGAGTCACTGCATTGTAGGAGGCCAATGTGTCCGCGCGAGGTGGGACAGCCCACGCAAGCATAGAACCTGAACACTCCTTCCAACTGTTCCAAACGCAGCGGCCGAACGCGAGCGCCGTGCTTCGCCTATAATCGAACGACCGTTCTTAAATTATCGGGTGGCTGCGGCCAGCGAAAGCGCTGCAAACCATGTGCCGCTAAAATCAGTCATCGCCGGGCGCTCAAACTCGCACCGGTTCGCTCAAATCAGGAGACTCGCACTATGGCATTGCCCGCCGTTCTGCAAAAACTTGCGCTGCCGGTCGTCGCCTCGCCGATGTTCATCGTCAGCTATCCCGAACTCGTGCTGGCTCAGTGTAAGGCCGGGATCGTCGGCTCGTTCCCCGCGCTGAATGCACGCCCGGCCGAGTTGCTCGACGAATGGCTCACGCAGATTCAGACGCAGCTCGCCGAGCACAAGGCGGCCAACCCGGACGCGATCATCGGGCCGATCGCGGTCAACCAGATCGTCCATCAGTCGAATACGCGGCTCGAACACGACGTGCGTGTGTGCGTCGAACACAAGGTGCCGATTTTCATCACGAGCCTGCGGGCGCCGGCACGGGAAATCGTCGACGCCGTGCATAGCTACGGCGGCATCGTGCTGCACGACGTGATCAATCTGCGCCATGCGCAAAAGGCGCTGGCAGCGGGCGTCGACGGTCTGATCCTGGTGGCATCCGGCGCGGGCGGCCACGCGGGCACGACCTCGCCGTTCGCGCTGGTCGGCGAAGTGCGGCGCATGTTCGACGGCCCGATCGTGCTGTCGGGCTCGATCGCCAACGGCGGCTCGATTCTCGCCGCGCAGGCAATGGGCGCTGACCTCGCCTACATGGGCACGCGCTTTATCGCGACCAAAGAAGCTCATGCGGTGGACAGCTACAAGCAGGCCATTGTCAATTCCACCGCGTCGGACATCATTTACACCAACCTGTTCACCGGCGTGCACGGCAATTACATCCGCGAAAGCATCGTCAACGCGGGGCTGGACCCGGACGCGCTGCCGGAATCGGACAAGACCAAGATGAACTTCGGCAGCGACAAGGCGAAGGCGTGGAAAGACATCTGGGGCGCAGGCCAGGGCGTCGGCCTGATGGACGACGTGCCGAGCGTGAGCGAACTGGTGCAGCGTTTGTCGAAGGAATATGACGACGCGAAGGCGCGGCTGGGGATTGCGCGCTGAGATGGTGCGCCAAGGCATGACGCGGTCGGGGTTACGCGTTTGCCTGGAGCGCGTCGGCGCAGGCGCCTCGTTCGGGGCTCTTGAGCTGAGACGCTTGATCTGGACGGTCTTGCACTGCGGCCCGGCTTCACGCAGAGCCGCAGCAACCACCACGCAGCCGCGCTTACATATTACGGCGGTACTGCCCGCCCACTTCAAACAGCGCGTGCGTGATCTGCCCAAGCGAGCAGACACGCACAACATCCATCAGCACCGCGAACACGTTTTCATCGTCGATCACCGCGCGCTTCAGGCGTTCGAGCGCGGCGGGCGCCGCGTCGCGATGCTGCGCCTGAAAAGCGCGCAGGCGTTGCAACTGGCTTTGTTTCTCATCGTCGGTGGAACGGGCTAGCGCGATCGGCTGCGGCGCTTCGTGCGGATGCGCGCTCAAGAACGTGTTCACGCCGACGATCGGATAAGACCCGTCATGCTTGCGATGCTCATAGAGCATCGACTCGTCCTGAATCCGCCCGCGCTGATAGCCGGTTTCCATCGCGCCGAGCACGCCGCCTCGCTCGGTCAGCCGGTCGAATTCGGCCAGTACCGCCTCTTCCACCAGGTCGGTCAGCTCCTCGATCACGAAGCTGCCCTGATTCGGATTCTGATTCTTCGCGAGCCCCCACTCACGGTTGATGATCAACTGGATCGCCACCGCGCGGCGCACGGACTCCTCGGTGGGCGTGGTGATCGCTTCGTCGAAGGCATTTGTGTGGAGCGAGTTGCAATTGTCGTAGATCGCGATCAGCGCCTGCAGCGTGGTGCGGATATCGTTGAAGTCGATCTCCTGCGCGTGCAGGCTGCGACCCGACGTCTGCACGTGATACTTGAGCTTCTGGCTGCGTTCGTTCGCGCCGTAGCGCTCGCGCATGGCAACGGCCCAGATGCGTCGCGCGACGCGGCCCAGCACCGTGTACTCCGGATCCATGCCGTTCGAAAAGAAGAACGACAGATTCGGCGCGAAGCCGTCGATCGACATGCCGCGGGCGAGATAGGCCTCGACATAGGTGAAGCCGTTCGCGAGCGTGTACGCGAGTTGAGAGATCGGGTTCGCGCCGGCTTCGGCGATGTGATAGCCGGAAATCGACACCGAATAGAAATTGCGCACGCCATGCTCGACGAAGTACGCCTGAATATCGCCCATCACCTTCAGGCTGAATTCGGTCGAGAAAATGCAGGTGTTCTGGCCTTGGTCTTCCTTCAGGATATCGGCCTGCACGGTGCCGCGCACGTTTTCCAGCGCGGTGCGGCGCGTCGCGGCGAGTTCGTCTTCGGTGAGCGGGCGGCCTTGCTGCTGTGTCGTGCGCGCGATCTGCTGATCGATCGCGACGTTGAAGAACATCGCAAGAATGGTCGGCGCGGGGCCGTTGATCGTCATCGAGACCGAGGTTTCCGGCGCACAGAGGTCGAAGCCATCGTAGAGCGTCTTCATGTCGTCGAGCGTCGCGACGGAGACGCCGGAATTGCCCACTTTGCCGTAGATGTCGGGACGCTCGTGCGGTTCTTCGCCGTAGAGCGTAACCGAGTCGAACGCGGTCGACAGACGTTTGGCCGGCATGCCTTCCGAAAGCAGTTTGAAGCGGCGATTGGTGCGTTGCGGATCGCCTTCGCCGGCGAACATGCGGGTCGGGTCTTCGTTTTCGCGGCGGAACGGGAATACGCCGGCGGTGAAGGGGAAGTAGCCGGGCAGATTGTCGAGCATCAGCCAGCGCAAGATCTCGCCGTGATCGACGAATTTCGGCAGGGAGACTTTGCGGACTTCGGAGCCGGAAAGCGTCGTGACGGTCAGCGCGGTGCGGATTTCACGGTCGCGGATGCGCACAACGTGTTCCGTGCCCGAGTAAGCGGCGACGGTTTGCGGCCAGGTGTCGAGGAGGATGCGCTCGCGTTCGCCGAGCGAGGCGGTGCGTTGGGTGATTAGCGTGTCGAGTTGCGAGAGGGTTGGGTTGAGCGCGTCGGTTGGGGTGGCAGTGCCGCTGGTTGCGGAAGCGTTTGAGTTCGCGGTTGTGTTTGCTGCTGGGCTTGCGCCTGCCTTCGAGCTTGCGCTTGCTCCTGAGCTTGCACTTGCGGCAACAACGGAGTCTGCGCCGACAGCCTCGCCCGTCTCAACGAGCATCCTGCGCGCCTCGATCAGTTGCCAGCGCTCGCGCGCGACGCGCGCTTGCGCGTCGGCTCGCTCGCGATAAGCGTGAACCGTCTGCGCAATATCCGCCAGATAGCGCACGCGCGCGGGCGGCACGATGGCGTTGCGCCCGCTCGAAAAACGCAGACCTTCGGGCGCGGCAAGACGGCCGCCGCCCGAACGCAAACCGTGCTTGCGCAGCGCTTCGGCAACGTGCCGGTACAGCGCGGTCACGCCGTCATCGTTAAAGCGCGAGGCGATCGTTCCGAACACCGGCATCGCTTCCGGCGACTTCGTGAAGTCGGAGCGATTGCGCTGCACCTGCTTGGCGACATCGCGCAACGCGTCCGGCGCGCCTTTGCGATCGAACTTGTTGATCGCGACGAAGCTGGCAAAGTCGAGCATGTCGATCTTCTCCAACTGGCTGGCCGCGCCGAATTCCGGCGTCATGACATACAGCGATTCGTCGACGAACGGCACGATCGCCGCGTCGCCCTGGCCGATGCCGGACGTTTCGACGACGATCAGATCGAAGCCGGCCGCCTTGCAGAGCATCAACGCGTCGGGCAGCGAGTCGGAGATTTCGCTCGATGCTTCGCGCGTCGCCATCGAACGCATGTACACGCGCGCGCCGCCGCCCCAGTCGCCGATCGCGTTCATGCGGATGCGGTCGCCCAGCAGCGCGCCGCCGGACTTGCGGCGCGACGGGTCGATGGCGAGCACGGCGATGGTGAGGGCGTCGCCGTAGTCGAGGCGAAAGCGACGGATCAACTCGTCGGTGAGCGACGATTTGCCGGCGCCGCCGGTTCCGGTAATGCCGAGCACAGGGATCGCGGTTGCTTCTGCTAGAGCGGACAGCTTGTCCCGCGTGTTGACGTCGATGGCGGCCGTTTCGAATGCGCTGATGAGTTGCGCGAGTCGGCGGAAAACCAAGGATGCCGGGTCGGGGCTGCCGGCTGTGCTGGCTGTGCTGGCTGTGCTGGCTGTGCTGGCTGTGCTGGCTGCGTCGGCTGCGTCCGCTACGCCGCCGGTGTTGGCCGTGCTGGCCGCGCGGACGCCTCTGTCCAAATGATCGCCGCGCCCCGCCGCGGCCACGCGACTCGCCTCGCTCGACGGATTGCGCGCTACGGCCTCCTGACCGTCAACACCCGCATCGTCGCGCGAATCAAAACGCGGCAGACGATGCTCCGAAAACTCCGCCGCCCACGCGCCGACCGGACTCTCCCCTGTGGCCGCCGCCGCGCGCGCACCTTCGGCGCAGCGCGCGATCATATCGTCGATCATGCCTTGCAGACCAAGCCGCTGGCCGTCCTGCGGCGAATAGATCTTCTCGACGCCATAGCGTTCGAGCCCGACAATCTCTTCAGGGACGATCACCCCGCCGCCGCCGCCGAACACCTTGATGCGCTCGCCGCCGCGTGCGCGCAGCAAGTCGACCAGATAGCGGAAGTATTCGTTGTGACCGCCCTGGTAGCTCGACACGGCGACGCCGTCGGCATCCTCGTGCAGCGCGGCGGTGGCGACTTCATCGACGGAGCGGTTGTGGCCGAGATGAATCACCTCGACGCCGCTTGCCTGAAGAATGCGCCGCATGATATTGATCGACGCATCGTGGCCGTCGAACAACGCAGCCGCGGTAACAAAGCGCAGTCGCCGGCCCGCGGGCAGCTTGTGGCTGCCCGCGCGCTGCGGCGTGGACAGATCGGTCATGTCTCCCCCAGATCGTTACGCGTATGGGTGCTGGCAACCAGTATAGCGAAACGGTTCGCGGCGCTTGACCGTCCTCCGCGCCTACCGCACGGCCAACGCCCTGATCTGTTCGAGCGACGGCCACAGCGACTCGTTGGCGAACCGCTCGGCGAGGAAGTCGACAAACGAGCGCACCTTGGCCGACAGATGCCGGCGGCTCGCGTAGACCACATGAATCGGCAGCTCGCGCGGCGGCACGTCGTCCACCAGCAGCGGCACGAGGCGCCCCGCGGCCAGATCGTCGCCGATCACTTCGGTGCCGAGCATCGCGATGCCCGCGCCCTGCAGCACGATCACACGCTGCGCTTCGAGATGATTGACGATCAGGTTGCCCGTCAGGCGCACGCGCGAAGAGGCATCGCCGGTTGCCGGCGCGATTTCGAGCGCCGACACGCCTGCGTACTGGAGATAGTTGTGACGCGCGAGGTCGGCCACGGTCTTCGGCGTGCCGTGCCGTTTCAGATAGGCAGGCGACGCGCACAGCACGAGATGCGCGGTCGCGATCTGCCGCGCGATCAATGAAGAAGACTTGAGCCCGCTCGGCGAAGCCCGGATCGCGACATCGAAACCTTCGTCGATCAGTTCGACCACCCGGTCGGAGAGTGTCATATCGACGGTGACCTGCGGATACTGCGCGGCGTAGTCCGCCACCGCGGCCATCACATGGCTCAAACCGAACGCCGACAGCGACGACACCCGCAAGCGCCCCTGCGGCACGACGCTCGCCGCACCGACCACCTGCTCGGCCTCTTCGAGTTCGGCGAGCACCTGGCTCAGACGCTCGTAGTATTCGCGGCCCGCCTCGGTGGGCGCGACCCGCCGCGTGGTGCGGTTCAGGAGCCGCGCGCCGAGCTGCTGTTCGAGATGCATCACGTGCTTGCTCGCCATCGCCGCCGACATCTCCATCCGTTCGGCCGCGCCGACGAAGCTGCCGACTTCGACCACATGCCGGAACACTTTCATGCTGACGAGGGTATCCATCTCAATCGCTCGCTTCAGGAATCAATCGACGGCATTTTGCCGGGTTTATCAAAAGCTGGTCAGCAAAACGCGCGTCGAAGGAATAAATCCCAGCGCCCAGAAAGCAAAAAAACCCGCCTTCGGAAGAAGACGGGCTTGGGAGATCAAGCTGATGCGGCCAGTGCGCGACGCCCGCGAACAGGCGCCGCGCGGCGCGGCCGTGACGCTTAGAACTTGGCGCGCAGGCCGACGCCGTAGGTGTTGCCGCTCGACTGATTGCTGATGTGGTCGTACAGATAAGCCGCGTAGATGTCCGTGCGCTTGGACAGCGGATAGTCGTAGCCGATCGCAGCCGTCTGGCGGGTCTGGTCGAAGCCGCCGCCGTCGCGCGAATAGGCGTACGACGCCATCACCGTGCCCGGACCGAACGGCACCGACGCGCCGCCCTGCGCCGTGTTCACATGCCAGCTCGTCACCTGCTGGTCGTTGTACGTGTACATGTACTGGCCGAAGAACTTCACGAACTTCAGGTCGTAGGACAGGCCGAGCTGCGCGACGCTCTGGCTCTTCAGGCCGGGAACGCCCGACGTGCTGAAGCTGCCGAGGTCGCTCGGCACGTTGTTGAAGTTCACGTACTGATAGACAGCCGTTGCCGCGAACGGGCCGTGGAAGTACAGCACCTGGCCGCTCCACTTCTTCGCGCCATTCTCGGTCGTGTTGCCGAGCGCATACATGGCCGTCGCCGACAGCCCGTTGAAGTTCGGCGAGGAGTACGACACCGCGTTGCTCCAGCCGGAGTCGCCCGTCACGCCCTGGTCCGTCGAGTAGGTCGGGAACGTGCCGAGGCCGAGGTACGTGTGATAGACCATCGGCGAGAAAACGTACGAGTCGATGAACGGGTTGAACAGAATCGTCGACACGAACAGCGGCGTCGTCAGACGGCCCGCGGTCACCGTGCCGTAGGGCGATTCGATACCGACGTACGCGTTACGCGAGAACATCGTGTCGCCCGTGAAGCGGCCGTACTGGCCGTTCTGCGCGAGGAAGAAGCCTTCCAGCGCGAAGATCGCCTTGTAGCCGTTGCCCAGATCCTCCGCCCCCTTCAGGCCCCAGTACGAGGTCGACATGCCGCCGCCGGAGACTTGCACCGAAGTCTTGCCGCCCGGGAATTTCTGCGCGCCGACCCATTCGTCGACCTGACCGTAAAGCTGCACGCTCGATTGCGCAAAAGCAGACGATGCACTGGCCAGCAGAGCGGCACACGCGGTTGCCTTGAGGGTGGTCTTCAGCGCACTGCTGATGCTTGTTTTCATGGGTTCTCCTGTCTTTGTCAAAAGGGGTGTGGCTGTGCGAAAGGGGCGCTCACGCGAACCATTGTTGTTGTCCGTTCGATCATCGAGCCGATCTGGGCGGGACCATCTTTGCGGACCATTTTTATGAACAAAAATATCGCTGGTTATTGCCGGTATATCGCTCTGATTAGTTTTGTTGTTTATCGGCCTGATAAAAGCCCCGGCCGGCAGTGCGCTCGCGGTGTCGCCGCAAACTCTGCCGCACCGCGCAAAGCATTGCTGACACTGCGCCGGGCGGTGCGATCACGCCCAAGATGACAAGCGAATGACGCACCGCCGCAGAAACGACCTGATTTGACGACGGGAGGGGCTGTGCTGCCGAGTGTTTTCAAAAAAGTGTGGCGTCGAAACGTCACCTGGCGGGCAGACTTGAGCCGCGACGAAGCGCAGCGCCGCTGTCGGGCGATCGGGGAGACGAGGAGAAGTGGTTCGGCGGGCGTGGCGGACGCGATGTCCGCGCCACGCCTAATTCCGGTACGGCGAGCCTTCCGGCTGGCGTGGGTCGTCCGCCTGGCGCTGCATGGCGCGCGTCGAACCGCGTTCTTCGTTATACCGCGCGACGTCTGCCCGGATCGAGCCGGCACGAACCGGCGCATTGACCGGCGGCCGCGGTACGGCACGCGACTCGGCACTCACCGGCGTGATGGCGCCGGCGTACTGCACGCCGCCGCGGCCGTCGCCGGCGTAACCGGCGGGTCCGGCGACGCGGCGCATGCCCGGGTTGTAGATCCCGAAGCCGTTGCCGTAATTGCCACCCGCGACATTCGCTCCACCGCGCGGCAGACGCGCGTTGCGATCCACCATGGTGGTGTGCGCTGATCCCGCAGTTGCACCGTTGTAGCGGCCACCGTGATGCATGTCGCCGCGTACGGCGTGATTCGTGGGGCCATGCGCATAGCCGCCACCGCTGCCGTGTGGCATGCCTGGCACTTTCGCATAGGCGAACGAGCACAGCGCGGCGATAACCGCGCCCAACGCCCAGTGCCTCGTTCTCGACAACCCGTCCACCCAGTGACTCTCATGCCCGAAGACTTGCCTGAAGCCCACCGTTCGAGCTGCGATGGACTTGTTGTGGGACTGGCATGAGCGCTGCGACGATATCGCAACGCGAGGCATCCCGACGGCCTTTGAACCGTAATTTATGGGTGCGGGCAAAGGGTGTCGAGCCAAAAAGTGTTAGGCCTCGCCCGTGGATGTAACACCTTGTTACTGCGACGTTTTTCTGCGACAGAGGACTTGCGCGAACGTCCTGAAAACGCTTGCTTTCAAGACCTTAGCGAGATAACGGACGAGGCTTTGCGTATGACGAATCACCGTCCCGTTTTCACCTGGATTGTTAAAAGTGCATGGACCAAACAGATGACGTCGCCAATACTGAAAACAGCCGGCAACGCCGTGCAAGTTTTCCGGAAAGTGTCTCTACAATGCACAATCCTCATTAATCGATTCGGTAAATGAATTTGCATTTTCAATCAGAAATCAACAACAATAGGTGTTTCCCATAAGCTGGAGCGGCGCCTACGTACTACACGCGGCCCGCGTGCTTTTCCGCGTCACTGAATCGAGATTCCGATATGGCTCGCCCGAAACTGCTTCCTGACAACTTCACCTTGTGCCTCGTCAGCACCGTGATCCTGGCCAGCTTCCTGCCGGTTCACGGCCAGGCCGCCGTCGGGTTCAACTGGGTGACGAACGTGGCGGTCGGCCTGCTGTTTTTCCTGCACGGCGCCAAACTCTCACGCGAAGCGATCGTTGCGGGCGCGACGCACTGGCGTTTGCACGCGGTAGTGCTGCTCAGCACGTTCGCGCTCTTTCCGCTGCTCGGCCTCGCGCTTAAACCGCTCCTTTCGCCACTTGTCACGCCGGCGCTCTATGCGGGGATCCTCTTCCTCTGCACGCTGCCGTCTACGGTTCAGTCGTCGATCGCGTTCACGTCCATTGCCAAAGGCAACGTGCCGGCTGCCGTATGCAGCGCGTCGGCCTCGAGCCTGCTCGGCATCTTCATCACGCCCGCGCTCGTCAGTGTCGTCATTACCAATCAGGCGGCCGGCGGCGGCGCTTCGCCGTGGCACACGGTGGGCAATATCGTGCTGCAGCTTCTGGTGCCGTTCGTGGCCGGGCAGTTGCTGCGCCCGTTGATCGGCAAGTGGATCGAGCGCAATCGCGGCGTGCTGAAATTCGTCGACCAGGGCTCGATCCTGCTGGTGGTGTACGGCGCGTTCAGCGAGGCCGTTACTGAAGGCCTGTGGCATCAGATTCCGCTCTCCGCGCTCGGCGGCCTGCTGGTGGTGTGCGTCGTGCTGCTTGCTCTCGCTCTGGCGGTGACGATGTTCGTCAGCAAGCGGCTCGGCTTTAGCCGTGCGGACCAGATCACTATCATCTTCTGCGGTTCGAAAAAGAGCCTCGCGGCCGGCGTGCCGATGGCCAAGGTGATTTTCGCCTCGCACGCAGTGGGCGCGGTGGTCTTGCCGCTCATGCTGTTCCACCAGATCCAGCTGATGGTGTGCGCCGCGCTCGCGCAGCGCTGGGGCGCGCGCGACACCAGCGGCGAGACCCACGCCGCCTCGCGCGAGCGGCCCGCCGCCGCCGTCGCGCGCCATTGAATATGCGCGCAATGCAAACAGGACATTCATAAGCGCCCTCCCTGAGCGTCATTTGAAGAAAGCCGCCTCGCGCGGCTTTTTTGTTATTTCACGCGCAAACGGCGCCGCTGTCGCCTCGGCTGGATGGCATAGGCAAATTCCTGGCAACGCGAATCCAGCGAACGGAAGGCCGCCGGCACAAACGCAAATCCAACCGCACCGTCCCGGTGCGGCGAGTCACTAAAAGTTCACTTAATTACCTGCGGGTCCGGCCGATAAGCCAAAGGTCGATCGCTACCCCACCTGCCATGCAACCTAGCCCGCCCTCCCGATCCGCCGCGCCGCGCATCGAGGAACTGATAGCCCGGCGCGATCTGTCCGCCGTTTTCCAGCCGATCATCGATTTCGAAGACGGCGCGATCCTCGGCTACGAAGGTCTGATTCGCGGGCCGGCCGGCACGCCGCTCGAGGCGCCGTTCGCCCTGTTTTCGCAAGCGCTCGCCGAAGGCTGCGGCATCGCACTCGAACGCGCCGCCGCGCGCACCTGCATCGAAGCGTTCGCGCGGCTCGAGTTCGACGGCAAGCTGTTCCTGAATTTCAGCGCGGGCGCGCTCCGCCAACTGGCCGAGGCGCGCGACGAAACGCATGCTCTCCTGCGTCATCACGGCGTCGATCCGCAGCGGCTCGTTATCGAACTGACGGAGCAAAGCACGATTCCGGATGTGAGCAGTTTCCTGCCCGTGATCGCGGCGCTGCGCAGTGACGGCGCACAATTCGCGCTCGACGATTACGGCACCGCGAACGCCAGCATGAACTTGTGGGTGCGGCTGCAACCGGACGTCGTGAAGATCGACCGCTTCTTCATTCACGACATTGCCTGCGACCCGCTCAAGTTCGAAGCGGTGCGCGCCATGCAGCACTTCGCGAGCGCGAGCGGTGCGCGGCTCGTGGCCGAAGGCATCGAAAACGAAGCGGACCTGATCGTGGTGCGCGACATGGGGATCGGCTGCGGGCAGGGGTTTTTCTTCGGCCGTCCGCACGCGCAGCCGGCCCGCAAGGTGACCGACGACGCCCGCGACGCGCTGCGCGCCGGCCACATCGCCGTGTTTCCCGAAACCACGCGCACGGTGAGCAGCGCGTCGCCTTCGGGCGGTATGGCGTCCGCGAAAATGCTGGTGCACGCGCCCGCGTTGCCGCGCCAGGCCACCAACAACGACGTGCTCGAACTGTTCAACCGTCTGCCCGACCTGCACGCGGTCGCGGTGGTCGAGCACGACGAGCCGGTCGCGCTGATCAACCGCCGCAGCTTCATGGACCGCTACGCGCTGCCGTATCACCGGGAACTGTTCGGCAAGCGTCCTTGCCTGCTGTTCGCCAATGCGTCGCCGGTCGTCATCGAAAAATCCATGACAGTCGAGCAAATGGCCAAGCTTCTCGCGAGCGACGACCAGCGCTATCTTGCCGACGGCTTCGTCATTACCGACAACGGCAAATACGCCGGCCTCGGCACCGGCGAGAACCTCGTGCGCGCGGTGACCGAGGTGCGCATCGAAGCGGCGCGCTACGCGAATCCGCTGACTTTCCTGCCGGGCAATATTCCGATCAGTTCGCACATTGCCCGCCTGCTCGGCAACGACGCCGGCTTCTACGCGTGCTACGTGGACCTGAATCACTTCAAGCCGTTCAACGATCAATACGGCTACTGGCAAGGCGACGAGGTATTGAAATTCGCCGCCCTCGTGCTCGCCGACGTGTGCGACCCAACCCGCGACTTCCTTGGGCACGTGGGCGGCGACGACTTCCTGATTCTGTTCCAGAGCGAGGACTGGCGCGAACGCGTGCTGCGCGCGATCCACGTGTTCAACGAGGGCGCACAGCGCTTTTACGCGCCGACCGACCGGCTCGCCGGCGGCATTCACGGCGAGGACCGGCGCGGCAATCCGACCTTCTTCGGTTTCGTGACGATGGCGATCGGCTGCGTGCACGTCGAGCCCGGCGAGGGACCGTCGCTCTATACCAGCGAGGAAATCGCCTCCGTTGCGGCACTGGCCAAGCGGCGCGCGAAACACGAGGCGAGCGGTTTCGTGCTGATCGACGCGGACGAGAGCGTGGCGTTACTGCGCGGACAAGCCGAAGCCGCTCATGCCTCGCTAGAGTAACCATGCGGCTCACGGAGGCGGTTCAGGAGGTTGTTTAGTTTATTTTACTAAACATAAAATTTCGGGCCAAGACCATATCGTACGGGTATTTACGGGTATCGATCGACGGTTGTTCGGGCTGTTTTAGCACAGTTTTACTATACAATCGCCCGAACCCAAACACCGTGCGGTCGCCCATGCGCGTCCGCCTGATTCGATGGCCACAACTATCCGCGACGTCGCCCGCGCGGCCAGCGTGTCGATCGGCACCGTCTCACGCGCATTGAAGAACCAGCCGGGCCTCTCCGAGGCCACCCGCGAGCGCGTCGTCGAGGCGGCGCGCAAGCTCGGCTATGACGCCGCGCAATTGCGCCCGCGCATCCGCCGTCTCACCTTTCTGCTGCACCGTCAGCACAACAATTTCGCTGTGAGCCCGTTCTTTTCGCACGTGCTGCACGGCGTGGAAGACGCCTGCCGCGAGCGCGGCATCGTACCGTCCGTGCTGACCGCCGGCCCGACCGAGGACGTGATCCAGCAGATGCGCCTGCATGCGCCGGATGCGGTGGCGATTGCCGGTTTCGTCGAACCGGAAACGCTGGCCACGCTGGCAGCAATGCAGCGCCCGCTCGTGCTGATCGACCTGTGGGCGCCCGGCCTGCGCTCGGTGAATCTCGACAACGCCGCGGGCGCCACGCTCGCCATGCGGCATCTGTTCGAACAGCAGCGCAAGCGCGTCGCGTTCATCGGCGGCTCGCTTGCGCACTTCAGCATTGCGCAGCGGGCGCTCGGCTACCGCCGCGCGTTTTTCGAAGCCGGGCTGCTGTTCGACCCGTCGCTGGAAGTGACCATCGACGCAGGCCTCGACCCCGACAGCGGCGCCGCGCGCGCGATGCATCAACTGCTCGACGCGCCGGGCCCGCGCCCCGACGCCGTGTTTGCCTACAACGACGCCGCCGCGCTCGCCGCGCTGCGCGCGTGCCTCGCGCGTGGTCTGCGCGTGCCCGAGGACATCGCCATCATCGGTTTCGACGACATTCCCGCCGCCGCGCATGCCACGCCGCCGCTGTCCACCATCTCGGTGGACAAGGAAGCGCTCGGCCGGCGCGGCGTCGAGCTCCTGCTCGAAGACGCACCCGCCGAACTGGAAGTCCGCCTGCCCGTCCATCTCATTGCCCGTGCCAGTACTTTGGTGAAAACGCCATGACGCAATCCGATCCGCTTCACCCCACTAACGGCACCGCCGCGGTGCCGCCCGTCGAAAGCTTTCGCGAACGCGGCTTTCTGCTCTCGCATGTGCAGGACACGCTGCGCTTTTACGCGCCGACCGTGCTCGATCCGAGCGGCGGCTTTTTCCATTTCTTCCGCGACGACGGTTCGGTCTACGACAAGACCACGCGGCATCTGGTGAGCAGTTGCCGCTACGTCTTCAACTACGCGATGGCGTACCGCCAGTTCGGCGACCCGCAGCATCTCGAATACGCGCGCCACGGTTTGCGGTTCCTGCGCGACGCGCATTGGGACGCCCAGCACGAAGGCTATGACTGGGAACTCGAATGGCATGACGGCAAAAAGCGCACGCTCGATGCGACGCGCCACTGCTACGGCCTCGCGTTCGTCCTGCTCGCCTATTCGCATGCGGCGATGGCCGGCATCGAGGAAGCGAAGCCCATGATCGGCGCGACCTTCGAACTGATGGAGCACCGCTTCTGGGACGCCGCCGCGGGCCTCTATGCCGACGAAGCATCGCCCGAATGGCGAGTCAGTTCGTACCGCGGGCAGAACGCGAACATGCACACCACCGAGGCGCTGCTCGCCGCGCATGAAGCGACTGGCCATCTCGTTTATCTGGATCGCGCCGAACGGGTGGCGTCGAATATCACACTGCGTCAGGCGAAGTTGTCGCAGGGTCTGGTGTGGGAGCACTTTCATTCAGACTGGTCGGTCGACTGGCACTACAACGAGGAAGACAGTTCGAACATTTTCCGCCCGTGGGGTTTCCAGCCGGGGCATCAGACCGAATGGGCGAAACTGCTGCTGATCCTGGAGCGCTACCGTCCGTTGCCGTGGCTGTTGCCGCGCGCCATCGAACTGTTCGACGCCGCCATGACGCACGCGTGGGACGAAGACCACGGCGGCCTCTATTACGGCTTCGGCCCCGACGGCACCGTGTGCGATCACGACAAGTATTTCTGGGTCCAGGCGGAGACCTTCGCGACGGCCGCGCTGCTCGGCAAGCGCACCGGCAACGAACGCTTCTGGGACTGGTACGACGAGATCTGGCGCTATAGCTGGGCGCATTTCGTCGATCACAAGTATGGCGCGTGGTATCGCATACTCACGTGCGACAACCGCAAGTACAGCGACGAAAAAAGTCCGGCCGGCAAGACCGACTATCACACCATGGGCGCGTGCTACGAGGTTCTGGCCCACGCGCTGCCCGATGGCGCGGCCGCCGCATCCGAATCCGCGGAGCAGACAAAATGAGCAACCCCAGCGCGAACAGCGAATTCCCTTTCTTCGTCTCAGCCGGCGACATCCTCACCGATCTCGTACGCACCGGCCCTTCGCAATGGCTCTCGCGTCCCGGCGGCGCCGGCTGGAACGTGGCGCGCTGCGTGGCGCGGCTCGGCCTGCCCACGGCGTGCGCCGGCTCGCTGGGCGTCGACAATTTCTCCGATGAACTGTGGAACGCGAGCGTCGCCGCCGGGCTCGACATGCGCTTCATGCAGCGCGTGGAACGCCCGCCCTTGCTCGCGATCGTGCATCAGACCCATCCGCCCGCGTATTTCTTCATGGGCGAAAACAGCGCCGATCTGGCCTTCGATCCGGCGCGCCTGCCGGGGGGCTGGGCGAACCACGTGAAGTGGGCGCACTTCGGCTGCATCAGCCTCGTGCGGCAACCGCTCGGCAACACGCTCGCAGCGCTCGCGGCCCAGTTGCGCTCACAAGGCGTGAAAATCAGTTTCGATCCGAACTACCGGAACCTGATGGAGCACGGCTACGAACCCACGTTGCGGAAAATGGCCGCGCTCGCGGATCTGATCAAGGTATCGGACGAAGACCTGCGCCTGCTCTTCAAGACCGACGACGAAGCCCACGCCCTTGCACAACTGCGGGCCATGAATCCTGCCGCTACCGTGCTGGTGACACGCGGACCGGAGACCGCCGTGTTGATCGACGGCGCCGTGGTGATCGAGGCCCGGCCGCCGCGCGTCGAGGTCGTCGACACGGTCGGCGCGGGCGACGCGTCGATCGGCGGCCTGCTGTTCAGCCTGATGACCGCCCCGCAACGGGCGTGGCCCGAACACCTCGCGTTCGCGCTGGCCGCCGGTGCGGCCGCGTGCCGCCATGCCGGCGCGCACGCGCCGTCGCTCGATGAAGTCGTCGCGTTGCTGTAATCCTGTTGCCTTGCGCGGCGCGCATTGTCACCGGCAGGGAGCGCCGCCAGCGCGGAGAACCGAACCTTCATCATCGTGCTAGGATGAAAAAACCGAAACCTTTGGAAGACGGAGAGA
The DNA here is from genome assembly GCF_031570135.1 of Paraburkholderia sp. USG1. Classification (NCBI taxonomy): domain Bacteria; kingdom Pseudomonadati; phylum Pseudomonadota; class Betaproteobacteria; order Burkholderiales; family Burkholderiaceae; genus Paraburkholderia; species Paraburkholderia sp. USG1. Next base: position 29,976 of record NZ_JAMWXW010000030.1, read on the forward strand.
CGCCATGGACGACATCACCTACACCAAAGGCATCTACACGGCCATTGCCTCGACAAGAGAAATAGAAGAAGACACCTGGCAGGGCGTGGTCACCCTCTCGCGCGACGAAGGCGACGAAACCGCCGATCAGGAAACCACGGTCTACGAAGTCGAAGCCACTTCGTCGACGCCGGAGGAAGCCCTCGAAGAAGCCAAGGCGCTCGCTCATCGCATCCTCGGGGAAATCGAACTCTAGGCAGACCGGCGCCGCGCCCTTCGTGTTTGCATGTGCGTTCGCGTTGCGCCACCCTGGATCTACTGGCCGGAGGCGGTCATGGCTGAACAACTCTTCCTCTACGGCGTGTATTCGATTCACGTCCGCCCGCTCGAACTCAACGGCGCACGCTGGGATGCGGAATACGAAATCCGCCATCGCGAAAAGGCCGTCAAACCGTGGACGACGGTAGGCGGCGACAACGGCTACGGTGCCGAGACCGAAGCGGTCGCGGCGGCCCACCAGCAGGCCGTCGACGATATCGAACACGGTGCGGGTATTCCCAGGCCGCGCGCCTTTCCGTAAAGCCGAAGCGCGCGTATGCCGTGGCGTGGTTGCGTGAGCGCACGGTGCCGAGCGCGATGACGCCGTGTCGGCATGCCTGAACGAAGCGCCGTTCGTGGCGGGCACAGTCGGTGCGCCGGCGATCCGCGCACACGGTGTTAGAAGGCCGGAGGTGAGCACGACAGCACACCGCAGCAGCGCTTCCAGCCACATCCGCGATGCGCCCGCGCACCCGCCGAAAATCACCTTTCGCAAACCAGGCGGCATGCTACGCTTTGGCCGTTTTCATTTCCACGAACCAGCGATGGCTACAGAACCAACGGACCGTCCTTCCGCCTTCGGCAACGGCGAAGCACGCGCGCCGACGCGCCGCCCGCGCGGCAGCCGTGAACTGCGCCTGGACGATCGCGTGATCATCGCCCACGGCATGCCGACACCGCTCTGGCAGGATCTCTATCACCGCGCGCTCGCGGTTCGCTGGCCGACGTTTTTCGTCTCGCTCGCGGTTCTGTTCCTGCTGCTCAACACCACCTTCGCCGCACTCTACATGCTGGGCAACGCGCCGATCGCCAATCAGTTTCCCGCCGGTTTCGGCGGCGCATTTTTCTTTAGCGTCGAAACGCTCGCGACGGTCGGATACGGCGACATGCATCCGCAAACCGTCTACGCGCACTGGATCGCCACGCTGGAAATTTTCGTCGGCATGTCCGGCATTGCGTTGGCGACCGGCCTGATCTTCGCGCGCTTTTCCCGCCCGCACGCCAAGATCATGTTCGCCCGCCACGCGGTGATCCGGCCGCTCGACGGCCGCATGACGCTCATGGTGCGCTCGGCCAACGCGCGTCAGAACGTGATCGCTGAAGCCCACGCAAGGCTGCGCCTTCTGCGCCAGGAAACCACGGCCGAAGGTTATACGCTGCGCAAACTCTATGATCTGACGCTGGTGCGCGATCAGCACCCGGTGTTCAAGCTGGGCTGGACGGTCATGCATATCGTCGACGAAAGCAGCCCGCTGTTCGGCGAAACCGCCGAAACGCTCAAGCAACGCGACACTTCGCTGATTCTCACGCTGGAAGGCGTCGACGAGTCGACCGCGCAAACCATGCAGGCGCGCCACTTGTGGTCGTGCGATCAGATCCGCTGGCATTACCGTTTCGTCGACATCATGAGCGAGCAGGACGGCGTGAGCCATATCGACTACTCGCATTTCGACGAGATCGTGCCGCTCGACGAGGCGCCGATCGCCGCAGCGAGAGCAACGGCCCCGGCGCAATAAGACGTTCGAGACGCGCTCGAAACGCACCAGGGCATACCCCAACACGGCCACGGCGCGGCAGATCTATCTCAAAACTCCGTTAAAACGTGCGGCTCTTCTCGCCTATTCGTGAACGGCGGGTCGAAGTAGAAAAAATCCACTCCAATCGGCGCTAAAAAATAGAGTCTCTTTCGCTGCGTGACGTTTGTAGTCCCCACCACCGCGCGCGGATGCAAATATTGGAGACTCACCCATGACCGCTCGCCTGCCCATCGACGGCACGCCCGCACTCGCCGATTACAAGCTGTCCGACAACCTCACCGCGACGCGCGGCCGCATCTTCCTGACCGGCACGCAGGCGCTGGTGCGCCTCGTGCTCATGCAGCGCGCCGCCGATAAGGCACGCGGAATGAATACCGCCGGTTTCATCAGCGGTTATCGCGGCTCGCCGCTCGGCATGGTCGATCAGCAATTGTGGAAGGCGAAGAAACTGCTCACGGCGAGTGATATCCGCTTCTTGCCCGCCATCAACGAAGAACTCGGCGGCACCGCCGTACTCGGCACGCAGCGCGTGGAATCGGACCCGGAGCGCACCGTCGAAGGCGTGTTCGCGATGTGGTACGGCAAAGGCCCGGGCGTGGACCGCGCCGGCGACGCGCTCAAGCACGGCAACGCCTACGGCTCGTCGCCGCATGGCGGCGTGCTGGTGGTGGCGGGCGACGACCACGGCTGCGTGTCGTCGTCCATGCCGCATCAGAGCGACTTCGCGTTGATGGCCTGGCATATGCCGGTCGTCAATCCATCGAACATCGCCGACATGCTCGAATTCGGTTTGTACGGCTGGGCGCTGTCGCGCTTCTCCGGCGCGTGGGTCGGCTACAAGGCGATCTCCGAAACGGTCGAGTCGGGCTCGACCGTCGATCTCGACGCGCTGCGCACCGACTGGGCCGCGCCGCAGGATTTCGAAGCGCCGGCCGGCGGCCTGCACAATCGCTGGCCGGATCTGCCGAGCCTGACGATCGAGTCGCGCATGCATGCCAAGCTCGACGCGGTGCGCCACTTCGCGCGCGTGAACAGCATCGACAAATGGATCGCGCCGAGCCCGCATGCGAACGTGGGGATCGTGACCTGCGGCAAGGCGCATCTGGACCTGATGGAAACGCTGCGCCGCCTCGATCTGACGGTCGCCGATCTGGAGGCGGCCGGTGTGCGCATCTACAAGGTCGGCCTGTCGTTTCCGCTGGAAATGACGCGTATCGACGCGTTCGTCTCCGGCCTGTCCGAAGTGCTGGTGATCGAGGAGAAAGGCCCGGTCATCGAACAGCAGATCAAGGACTATCTGTACAACCGCACGCAAGGCACGCGGCCGATCGTCGTCGGTAAGAATGCCGAAGACGGCACGCTACTGCTGTCCTCGCTCGGTGAATTGCGGCCGTCGCGCATTCTGCCGGTGTTCGCCAACTGGCTCGCGAAGCACAAGCCCGCGCTCGATCGCCGCGAACGCGTGGTCGATCTGGTCGCGCCGCAAATTCTCTCCAACGCGGCGGACAGCGTGAAGCGCACGCCGTACTTCTGCTCGGGTTGTCCGCACAATACGTCCACCAAAGTGCCGGAAGGGTCGATCGCGCATGCGGGGATCGGCTGTCACTTCATGGCGTCGTGGATGGAGCGCGACACGACCGGTCTCATCCAGATGGGCGGTGAAGGCGTGGACTGGGCGTCGCATTCCATGTTCACGAAAACGCGCCACGTGTTCCAGAATCTCGGCGACGGCACGTACTTCCATTCCGGCATTCTGGCGATCCGCCAGGCGGTCGCCGCGAAAGCCACCATCACGTACAAGATTCTCTATAACGACGCCGTCGCGATGACGGGCGGCCAGCCGGTGGACGGCAGCATCTCGGTGCCGCAGATCGCGCGTCAGGTGGAAGCCGAAGGGGTGTCGCGCTTCGTCGTGGTCAGCGACGAGCCGGAAAAGTACGACGGCCATCACGACCTCTTTCCGAAGGGCACCACGTTTCACCATCGCAGTGAAATGGATGCCGTGCAGCGCCAATTGCGCGACACCGACGGCGTGACCGTGCTGATCTACGACCAAACCTGCGCGGCGGAAAAACGCCGGCGCCGGAAAAAAGGCGAATTCCCCGATCCGGACAAGCGTCTTTTCATCAACGAAGAGGTTTGCGAAGGCTGCGGCGATTGCGGCGTGCAGTCGAATTGCCTCTCGGTGGAACCGGTCGAAACCGCATTGGGCCGCAAGCGCCGCATCGATCAATCGTCGTGCAACAAAGACTACTCGTGCGTGAACGGCTTCTGCCCGAGCTTCGTCACGGTGGAAGGCGGCAAGCTGAAGAAAGCCGCGGGCGCCGCGTTCGATCCGGCCGCACTTGCCGCGCGCGTCGATGCGCTGCCGATTCCCGCCACGCATCTCGACGCCGCGCCGTACGACATTCTGGTGACGGGCGTTGGCGGTACGGGCGTCGTGACGGTCGGCGCGTTGATCAGCATGGCGGCACATCTGGAAGGCAAGAGCGCGTCGGTGCTCGACTTCATGGGCTTCGCGCAAAAGGGCGGCTCGGTGCTGTCGTTCGTGCGTTTTGCCGCGCGCGACGAGTGGCTCAACCAGGTGCGTATCGACACGCAACAGGCCGACGTGCTGCTCGCCTGCGATATGGTGGTCGGCGCAAGCGCCGACGCGCTGCAAACGGTGCGTCATGGCCGCACGCGCATTGTCGTGAACACGCACGCGATTCCGAACGCGACGTTCGTGACGAATCCGGACGCGACACTGCACGCCGACGCGCTGCTCGACAAGATGCGTCACGCGGCCGGCGCGGAGCGCATGTCGACGTGCGACGCGCAGGCGCTCGCCACGCGCTTTCTCGGCGACACCATCGGTGCGAACATTCTGATGCTCGGTTATGCCTGGCAACTCGGTCTGGTGCCGGTATCGTTCGGCGCGATGATGCGCGCGATCGAGTTGAACAACGTCGCGGTGCCGATGAACCAGTTGGCGTTTTCGATCGGCCGCCTCGCCGCCGAAGATCCGGCCGCGCTCGAATCGCTGTGGCAAGCACGGCATCAGGCGAAGCAGACTGTGCGCGTCGATACGCTCGACGAACTGATCGCGCACCGCGAAGGGCGTCTCCAGATTTACGGCGGCGCGAGCTACGTGAAGCGCTATCGCGCGCTGGTCGATGCGGCACGCCGCGCGGAAACCGCCGCGGATGCGAACAGCGAGCGCGTGACGCGCGCGGTGGCGACCACGTTCTATCGCCTGCTCGCGGTGAAGGACGAATACGAAGTGGCGCGCCTGCATACCGACGCCGCATTCCGTGAAGCACTGGAAGCGCAATTCGAAGGCGTGGCCGGCAAGGACTTCGGCATCAAGTTCAATCTCGCGCCGCCGACGCTCACGCGCCCGGAACCCGGCAAGAATCCGGCCAAGAAAACCTTCGGTCAATGGATGTGGCCGGTGCTCGGCACGCTGGCGAAATTCCGCGGTCTGCGCGGCACGCCGCTCGATCCGTTCGGCCGCACGCTGGAGCGCAAGATGGAGCGCGAACTCGCCGGCGATTACGAAACCACGTTGCAGCGTGCGCTCGCGAAGCTCGACGCCGACAACCTCGAAGAAGTGGCGAAGCTGGCGGACCTGCACGCCCGCGTGCGCGGCTATGGTCATGTGAAGCTCGCGAATCTGGCGGGTGTGAAGCGTGGCGAGCGCGATCTCGCCGCACGCTTGCAGATCGAAGCGGCGACGGGTGAGTCGGTGCGCAAATCGCTGGAAGAGGTGAAAGGCGCGGGACAGTTGCGCGGGATTCCGCTGGTCGTCGCGAAGTAGTGTTATCGCAAGACTAGCCGCGCGGTTAGTCGCACGCGGACATGCGTGCATACATGCCGCTTCGGGATCGCTCCCGAAGCGGCATTTTCTTTGCCCGATGATTTATCCGCGCGATGCGTCGGGACGCTCACGCCTGCGCGTCCAGCAGCGCTCTGACCCTCGCGACCTTGTCGGCGTCTACCGGCGCGAGACCGTTATCGTCCACCCGAACGCCCGAACCGAAATGCACCGCTTCGACTTGCGTGCTGCTCACAAAACCAGTGATCGCCTCGACCGTCAAACCGGCGCCGGCCAGCACCGTCAAATGCGAACCGGAGGCTTGCCGCACCAGTTCACGGATCGTGGCTTTCGCGTGCAGTGCCGACGGTCGCCCACCCGAGGTCAACACGTTCGTCACGGCGTCGAAACCGAGCAGCACGTCGAGCGATTCGCGCAGATCACGCGCTTCGTCGAACGCGCGATGGAAGGTGACGGCCAGTCCGTCAGCCGCATCGATCGCGCGGGCGAGACCTTCGCGGTCGATTCCGCCTTCAGCGTCCAGCATGCCGATCACGACACCGTTCGCGCCCGCTGCCTTGACCGCCCGCACGTCCCGCAACATCACCGCGTAGTCGTCGGCGTCGTACACGAACGAGCGGCTATGCGGCCGCACGATCACGTTCACGGGAATTTCAACCGCCGCCACTGCCGCCTCGATCAGGCCGAGGCTTGGCGTAAGGCCGCCCTCGCCCGTCGCGGTGACGAGTTCGAGACGGTTGGCGCCCGCTTGCGCGGCGAGGCGCACGTCGGCAACGGTCGTGGCAATGACTTCCAGAAGAACGGACATAAGCACGGCTAAAGATCGTTGAAACCGACATGATCCCCCAAAAATACGCCGGACCGCCCCAGGTATTTTTGTCACCCCGAAGGGACTGTCGCAGAGCGACAGTCAGGCGGCACACTCAATAACGCTCTTCGTCCACCCAGTCGATATCGCCGCACAGCACGCAGGTCTGCTCGCCGACCCGCGTCGCCACCGAAAGCGTGACGCACGGCAAAGCCTCGTTGATGGACAGATAAGGGCGCGTCACATGGACACGCTCCGGCGCATTGATCGCATCGCGAAAATATGGGCGACGCAGCCAGTTCGCTCCTTGCGCGTCGGCCAACGGCAGAAAGCGCGTTTCATGCGCCGCACGATCGGCGCGCAACACGACGTTGCGGCCCGCCTGCTTGCCCTTCGCATCGAGCAGGAAGCAGCGTGCGGCATGGTCGAGGGCGAGAAAATTCCAGCACACCTCTTCGAGCGGTTCGCCGGCCGCGAGGCGTTCCGCCGCCCGCTCGAAAGCCCGCAAGTACGGCGCGAGCCGGCTGGCATTGCGGCGCTCGCGTGCTTCGGTCTGGTCGCGGTAACGCTCGGTCAGTTCGCTGATGCAGGTGGTCGCGTGCAACGCGTCGGCCGCCCCCGGATTCGGGCGGCCGAAGAAAAAGCCTTGCACGAAGTCCGCGTTGCAGGCGAGCGCCATCTGCGCTTCATGCTCCGTTTCCACGCCTTCGATCAGCACGAGCTTGCCTGCTTCGTGCAGCAGCGCGACGAGGCCGGGCAGAATCGTCGCCATGTCTGCGCGGTGCGCCGCGTGCGACAGCATGATGCGGTCGAGTTTCACGATATCGGGATTCAATTGCCAGATCCGCTCGACGTTCGAGTGTCCCGCGCCGAAGTCGTCGAGCGCGATCAGGAAGCCGCGCTCGCGAAACTGGCGCACAGCGTCGGCGAGACGCTCCAGATCTTCCGCGCGATGCTCCAGCACCTCGAGCACGATGCGCCGCGGCGACAGGTCGAGCCGCTTCAGCGTGGCCAGCAACGCGGCCGCCAGATACGGATCGGTGAGCGCCGCCGGGTGCACGTTCAGGAACAACCATTCGCGCTCGGCACCGAGCACCTTGAAATTCTCCAGATGCAAAGTCTGCGCGAGCCTGTCCACCTGTAGCACTTCGCCGAGGCGCGCGGCCTCGCCGAATACGTCGAGCGGCGACACGGGCCGATCGAGCGCGTCATGCGCGCGCAGCAAGCCCTCGTAGCCGACCGCCCGCATATGCGAGAGGCTGAAAATCGGCTGGAACACGCTACTGAGCGTGAGCTCGCCATGCTTCACCGTAAAACGTTCGAGCCCCGACGTCATCTCGACATCGAAGCCATGCGGCGCGCCGGCCGTCCTTTCCTGTTGCGCAATCGTCATGCAGTCCTCTCACGCGAGAGCCGGGCCGGTCCGAACGCGGAGGCGAACAACCTCGGCGCCGTCTCTCAAATGTGCGTCATCGATATACCTTAAGCAAGCTCCATGCGCACGCTGACACACATTCCAATGAAATTTAGACGAAAGACTGCGCCCGCGGACGGGAGCATGCGCCGCCTGTGGGCGTGACACGCACCGTTAAGGTGCGCCGGTCCGTTCGAGGCAGTCATGCGCCACGGATCGGCGCCACATGCCGGGCCGGCGATGGCGCGACGCGTCGTCGGGCTAAACTTCTGCCTTACACTTCGTCAGCGCCGCGCGGGCGCATCGTCGAAGCTCACTGAAGCCCGCCGAAGCAAAGTCGTTATATCGCCAGAAATAGAACCGATGGATATTGTCTTTACCGTACTGATTCTTTTGCTCGCCGTCGCCGCATCGGGCGTCGTCACCCGCATCCTGCCCATCGCGTTGCCGCTGCCGCTCGTGCAGATCGCGATCGGTGCGCTGCTCGCATGGCCGAAGCTCGGGCTGCATGTCACCTTCGATCCGGAAATTTTCATGGTGCTGTTCATTCCGCCTTTGCTGTTCGCGGACGGGTGGCGTATTCCCAAGCGCGAGTTCTTCATGGCGCGCCGCTCGATCCTGATGCTCGCGCTCGGGCTGGTTTTCGTGACGGTGCTGGTGGTCGGCTACTTCGTGCATGCGCTGGTGCCGTCGATCTCGCTGCCGGTGGCGTTCGCGCTGGCCGCGGTGCTGTCGCCGACCGATGCGGTGGCGCTGTCCGGCATAGTCGGCAAGGGCAAGATTCCCGGGCGGCTCATGCACATACTGGAAGGCGAGGCGTTGATGAACGACGCGTCGGGACTGGTCGCGCTGAAGTTCGCCATTGCCGCGGCGCTGACCGGCGTGTTTTCGTTGCGCGACGCGTCGATCAGTTTCGTGATCATCGCCGTGGGCGGCCTCGCGACAGGCGCGGCAGTGAGCTGGCTGTTCAGCTTCGTGTCGGCGCGCTTCCTGAATCTCACTGAAGACGGCGATCCGGCGCCCGGTGTCGTGATGACGCTGCTGATTCCGTTCGCCGCCTATCTGATCGCCGAGCGCTTCGAGTTGTCGGGCATTCTGGCCGCGGTCGCCGCCGGCATGACGATGAACTACGCGACCCTCGCGAACGCCGGGCCGGTGTCGTCGCGCGTGCGCGCCAACAGCACGTGGACGATGATCGAGTTCGTCTTCAACGGCATGGTGTTCATTCTGCTGGGGCTGCAGTTTCCGCACATTCTCGGCCGCGCGTTGCTCGACGCGCACGAGACGAGCAACGCGCAGGTCGGGCTGCTGATCGGTTATATCGCGGCAGTGGCTGCTGCCCTCTATGCGATGCGCTTCGTGTGGGTGTGGCTGCTGCGCTGGTTCGCGAGCCGCGGCGCCACCAAGCGGGGCATGGCGAATGCGGTGCCGGGCTTGCGCACGGTCGCGGTGACGACGGTGGCCGGCGTTCGCGGAGCCGTGACGCTCGCGGGCGTGCTCTCGTTGCCGGAGGTGTTGCCGGACGGCGTCCCGTTGCCGGGCCGCGATCTGGCGATCTTCATTGCGTCCGGTGTGATTCTGCTCTCGCTGCTGGTGGCGGTGGTGGCGTTGCCGTTGTTGCTGAGCGGCTGGCGGCGCGTCAAGGATCCGCATGCCGCCGAGGAGTTGCTCGCGCGTACGATGGCCGCGCAAGCCGCGATTCGCGCCGTCGACGAGGTGCACGACACCGAGTGCGCGGATCTGGACGAGTCCGCCTCGGCGTACGCGGCCGATGTCACCGCGCGCGTGATGGATCTCTATCGGCGCCGCCTTGCCACGCTCGACGAAGAGCAGGAACCCCGCGAACTGGCACGCCGCGCCGACGCGCTGGAGTTCAGGATGAAGCTCGCGGCCATGCGAGCCGAGCGCAAGACGCTGCTGGCGCTGCGCAGCAGCCAGGCGATCAACGACGAGACGTTGAACAAGCTCATGCGCGAAGTGGATCTGTCGGAGACTGCGCTGACGGCGCGAAGGAAATGACGCGCTGGCGGGTTGCAGTCCCGGCGGCCGGTGCTCGCTTCGAATGAGACATCACGAAGAAGAAGCCCATGCCGCCGGCGAACCCGCCGATACCGCTTGATACCGGAGAGAAAAAATCAGGCCACCGGACCTTGCACCGGCTTCCTTCTCAGAAGCGCATAGAGAATGATCGCGCCGAACGTCGCGGTGCCGATGCCGCCCAGACCGAAGCCGCCGAGCTTCAGCGAAAAATCACCGGCGCCGAGCACGAGCGTGACCGCGGCCACGATCAGATTCCGGTTATCGGAGAAGTCCACCTTGTTGACGACCCAGATCCGCGCGCCGGTCACGGCGATCAGCCCGAACACGACGATCGACACGCCGCCCAGCACCGGTCCCGGAATGGTCTGAATCACCGCGCCGAACTTCGGCGAAAAGCCCAGCACCAGCGCGATCAGTGCGGCGATCACGAAAACCAGCGTCGAATAAATCTTGGTGACGGCCATCACGCCGATGTTCTCGGCATACGTCGTAACACCGGTGCCGCCGGCGAAGCCGGAAACGATCGTCGCGAATCCGTCGCCGAGAAATGCGCGGCCGACGTAGCGGTCCAGGTTCTGGCCCGTCATCGCGCTCACCGCCTTGATGTGACCGAGGTTTTCCGCCACCAGAATCACCGCGATCGGCGCGAGCAGGGTCATGGCCTGCATGTTGAAAACCGGTGCCGTGAAGTGCGGCATACCGAACCAGGCCGCGTTCGCGACGATCGCGAAATCGATCGGCTTACCCATGCCGAGACCGTTCGTGACGATCGCGTAGATCACATATGCCATCAGCAGGCCGACCAGAATCAGCAGACGCTGCAGCATGCCGCGCGCGAACACCGCCACTGCGCCAACGCACAGCACGGTGACGAGCGCCATCCACGAATCGAAGTTGCTGCCGCTCACGCCATGCACGGCAATAGGCGCCAGATTCAAACCGATCACGCAGACAATCGCGCCTGTCACGACCGGCGGCATCAGCGTTTCGATCCATTGCGTGCCGACCGCCGACACGATCAGGCCGATGAGCGCATACACCACGCCGCACGCGATGATCCCGCCCAGCGCCACCGGAATGTTGAGGTTCGGACCGTGGCCGCCGTATCCCGTCACCGCGATCACGAGACCGATGAACGCGAAGCTCGAACCGAGATAGCTCGGCACGCGCCCGCCCACCAGCACGAAGAACAGCAGTGTGCCGATGCCCGACATGAAGATGCACAGGTTCGGATCGAAGCCCATCAGCAACGGCGCGAGCACCGTCGAGCCGAACATCGCGACGACGTGTTGCACGCCCATCGCGAACATCTGCGGCCACGCGAGCCGCTCGTCGGTGCCGACGATGCGGCCCTCGGCAGCCGCGGGCTGCGCGCGCCAGCGGGGAAAATAGGAATCGGCCATGGCGGGGGTTCTCCTGTGTTCGGCGTTATTTATGGTGGTGGACCGCGCCGGAACAGGCGCCGCCCATGAATTACGCGCGAGTGTACGGAGTGCCATTGGGCCTGGCAAGTTCGGGGAAATGCGCGGCGTGGGTGCGCGGCGACAGTCGGTCAGCGTCGTGATGCGATCGCGCAGCGCCTCGCTCGACGCAATCGCGCGGCGCACCAGTTCATGGTTGTCGATGCCGGCTGGAATCGGTTCGAGACCGATCTGCTGATGCACGGATGCTTTCCCATACCGCCGACTTGCGCAGCACGTCGGCGAACACCTCCTGCCCCTTGCCCGTCCCGATCGTCGCGCGATACGGGTCGTAGGCGTCGTGCATTTCCTTGAGCGAGCCGACAATGTTGTCCTTCAAATTTGACGGCCGGCGTCGTCGGCGGCGTAGCCGAGATTCGCGACGGCCGGATCGGAATCGATCTTGTGGCGATTCGCCTCTTCCATCCAGTAGAGGCCGTTCATGTGCTTATTGCAGATGGCGTCGGTAATGTCGTGCATCGACGACAGCATACCCAGCGCAGTCACGCCGCAAAAACCGATCACGACAAAAAACGCGAGCTGCAGTTTCCTGAACACAGGCATACGGTCGAACCACTTCATTTCACCATCCTTCACGAGTCGCTCCGGGACGCACGTGCCGCCGCGCCATCGCGAAACATTTCGCGATCTTGCCGCTGCGCAGCGACGCTCCCACCCCATTCACGGCGGCCTTCACAGGGACTTGATGCGCGAAATGTTCGGAAAAACCGGGACAGGATGTTGTAAGTCACGCGTAGTGCGTGAAGCCGGATCGCAGAAGAGCGATGGGACCGCAAGTCGCGCACCAATTTTTTGGGAATCGTCTGATATGTCGAGCGGGGGCAAGAGCCTAAACTTGGCTTGCTGCGTTGATCCCCATGAGCAAGCGCATGCGATGTTGTAACTCTCCGACTTTTCCGCTCACGCTCCCCCTGCGTGAGCGGTTTTTTTTCGTCCGCACGATCCGTTGTTCATGCAAACGCGGATACCTGCATGCGCGCGGACATGACTTCCGCTCAATGCGTCAGATCGGGTTGTTCGCTTTAGTGCCCGGCCCGGCTGCGGCCCAGCGTCGCACGCATCACACGGGTTGCGCGGGTCGTCGCGCTGAAGCACAGCACGCAATTGCGGCCGGCATCTTTGGCTTCGTAGAGGGCCTCGTCGGCGGCATCCACGAGCGCGCGGCTCGTGGCGAATGCCTGGCCTCGCGTGGTTGCAACTCCGATGCTCACGGTCAGTACGCGATGCGAACTCGCCACGTGGCGAAGCTGCAGAGCCTCAACCGCGGCGCAAATCTTCCCGGCGATGCGGGTTGCGCCGGCTTCGTCGGTATCCGGCAGCAGCACGGCAAACTCTTCGCCGCCATAGCGCGCCGCCGTGTCGCCGGGGCGCCGCACGCTCTGCGAAATGCAGCGCGCCACGCCGATCAGCGCTTCGTCGCCCGCCGAGTGACCGTACAGGTCGTTGAAACCCTTGAAACTGTCCACGTCGATCAGCAGTATGGATAGCGGCCACGCGTTGCGCCGCGCGCGGCGCCACTCTTCTTCCGCCTGCTCCTCGTAAGTCCGGCGGTTGAAGAGTCCGGTCAGCCCGTCGGTGCGCGCCAGCACGCGCAATTCTTCTTCAGCCGCGCGGCGATGCCGCAGTTGCTGCGAGAACAGGACGGCCAGCGCGATGATCGTCGCGTCGAGCGCGGCGATCAGCGAGCCGATGATCCATGCACGATGCCGCCATTGCGCGTAGATGTCACGCGTGGACAGCGCGACGTCGAGAATCAGCGGATACATGTCGATATGGCGGAACGCATACCAGCGCTCGACGCCGTCGATCGCCGCCGTGCCGAAGAAGTCGCCGCTCGGCTGCTGGGTGAAGCGCGAGTAATTGACGGTGCCGGTCAGATTGATACCGATAATTTTCGGATCGTACGGACGCCGCATCAGCATCGTGCCGTCGCTCAGCATCAGCGCCATCGAGCCGCCGGCGCCGAGATGCATGCCGGCGAACAGCCTGCGGAAATAGGTAAGACGCATGGTGCCGACCACCACGCCGCCGAAACGGCCGTCCGGCCGCGTGATCCGCCGGCTCAGCGCGATGCTGACGTCTTTGCCGGCCACCTTCGGCATGAACGGGTGGCTGATGAACAGGCCGACGTTGGGCGAGTCCCGTTGAACCTTGAAGTAATCGCGGTCGGCGAGATTCACCTGGCGCGGCGGGGTGGCCTGTGAGTCGAACCTGATGTTGCCGGCCTCGTCGGTCACGAGGATCGAACCCATGTCTTTCGCGCTTGCCGAGCCGTCGAACAGCACCATCTGGCGCATAGCCGGCTTCAGGTCGAGCACGCCCGGCTGCTTCAGCCCGTCGAGCACCGCACGCAGCGAAAGGTCGTAGATTTCCAGATTACGTGAAACGTCGCGTTCGACCAGCAGCGACACGTTGAATACGGAGTCCTGGGCACGCCGCAATGCGTCGTCGCGCATCTGCGCCAGCACCCACACGGCGATCGCGAGAATCGCGCTGGCTAGCACGATACTGATCGCAATCACGATGTTCGGTCGGCGCGTCACCATGGATTTTCGTTCGGGCATGCGCGGACCAACGCGCGTGAACAGGAGGGCCGCATCCAGGTCGGCGCGTACCGTGAACCTGTAGCCTACCAGACGCTGTGATGCACAGAATTATCGACGAGGCGCAGCCTTGTCCAGCGGGCAAACTTTTATGGCTTCGCCCGCTTTCAGCCTGCGTGCAGACCGAGGACGGGTCTGGATGCAGAGCGGCTCAATGCGCGAATATCGGCGGTCTCCAGCACCGCTTTGTCGGCGCCCTGGCGCGCGACTGCCAGCATCGCGAGACCGATGTCTTCCGTGCTCAGAATCTGGTTCGGCAGGAGCGCACGCAGCGTCGGCAGGAAGGGTTTCGCCAGCGTGTAGAACAGCCGGTACGAACGGGTCTTCGAGCGCGCGCCGTTCAGCGGTTCGATCACGCCCGGACGGAACAGATAGACGCCCTTGAACGGCAACCGCCGCAATGCATTTTCGGTGCGGCCCTTGACGCGTGCCCACATGCTGCGACCATGCTCCGTGCCGTCGGTGCCCGAGCCGGACACATAGACGAAGGTCATCTGCGGATTGAGGCGGGCGAGCGTCTGCGCCACGGCCATCGTCAGGTCGTAGGTCAGGCGCGAATACTCCGCCTCCTGCATGCCCGCCGACGATACACCCAGGCAGAAGAAGCACGCATCGAAACCATTCAGCGATGGCTCGATCGCGCGAATGTCGGTCAGGTCCTGCTGAATCACTTCGGTGAGCCGTGGGTCGAGCTGCCCGCTGCGAGTGCGGCCGACGGTCTGGACCGCCTCGACATCGGGCGCGCGCAGGCATTCGCGCAATACGCCCTGTCCGACCATGCCGGTCGCGCCGAATATAAGAACCTTCATGATGTAGCATGCTCCACGATCGCGCCCGGCCAGCGCGCGTTAGTCAGTGCTTCGGATACCGCCCACAAACGGGCAGCGACCGCCTTGTCCTGCGCATGGGGGGCGATCTGCGCGTCGCCCGGCGGGCCTTTCAACTCGAAGAAACCGCTCGGACCGTAATAGCCGGCAGGCCTGGCCTCGGGCGCGGTTGCGGCAAACAGCGTGGGCAACGCGCCGTCCGCAGCCGACTGGCTCGCCAGTGGTTCGAACGTCACGCGGTTGAGCATTTGCAGGACCGTGTCGGCACCCGGGCCATTGGCGATCAGGTCGGTCCGCGCATAACCGGGATGCGCGGCGTTGCTCAGCAGACCCCAGCCGTTTGCGTCGCTGCGGCGTTGCAGTTCGAGCGCGAACATCAGCATGGCCAACTTCGATTGTGCGTAGGCGGGCCACGGCTTGTAGCTGCGCTGCCACTGTAGGTCGTCGAAATGAATCGCCGCGCGGGTCTTGTGCGCGAGGCTGCTCAGATTGACCACGCGCGGCTCGCGCCCCGCGCGCAAGAGTGGCAGCAGCCGTTCAGTCAGCGCGAAATGCCCGAGATAGTTGGTGCCGAATTGCAGTTCGAAACCGTCCGCGGTGGTTTGCCGCGTGGGCGGCATCATCACGCCGGCATTGTTGATCAGCAGATCGAGTGCCGCGTGCCCCTCGGCGAATTGCTCGGCAAAACCGCGCACCGAAGCGAGGCTCGCCAGATCGAGATGCGCGTAGCTAATCTGCGCGGCGGGATATCGCCCGCGAATCGCCGCGAGCGCGGCTTGCGCTTTCTGCTCGTTGCGCCCGGTAAGCACGACGTTTGCACCCGCGCCGGCCAGCGCGAGCGCCGTCTCGAAACCCAGCCCGCCGGTCGCGCCGGTAATCACCGCGAGGCGGCCGGTCTGCCGCGGAATGTCCGCCGTGGTCCAATTCGCCATATCGTTGCTCCTTAGATTGCATTGGATAAGGTGGCGCTGGCCCGGCTGCCCGACAGCGCGCTCAAGCTTTCGCCGAGGCGGCCGGAAATGGCGGCAGCGCCGCCGGCGCGGAGAAATCCGTCGACATGCTGACGGCCTGCCACGCTTGCGCGTCGGCCGCGCGCGCCTTGTCGCCTTCGCCACAGTAGTGCAATGCGTCACTGCCGAGCAAAAGATGCGCCGGCAAGGAATCGTGATACGCGAGCTTGAGCACCACTTGCGCGACCCTTGCCGGATCGCTGGCTTCGTGGCCGATGTACTGCGAGAGCATATCCGCCACGGCGCCGACCGAGGGCACATAATCCGCCAGCAATTCCGGCGTGGCGCCGGCCGCCCGATCGCCCCAGCCAGTTTTCATGCCGCCCGGTTCGAGCGCAGTGACATGAACGCCGAAGGGCGCAAGCTCCTGGCGGAGCACCTCGGTGAAGCCGCCCACTGCCCACTTCGCCGCCTGGTACGCGCTCAAGCCCGCTATTCCGACGCGTCCGCCCACCGACGAAATCTGAATGATGTGCCCGGCCCGCTGCTGGCGCAGCACCGGCAGCGCCGCGCGCGTCACGTTGACGACGCCATGGAAGTTGGTGTCGATCTGCGAGCGGAAGTCGTCCTCGGAAGTTTGCTCGAACGGTACCAGGTGGCCAAAGCCCGCATTGTTGACCACCACGTCCAGCCGGCCGAACGCGTCAAGCGCCGCTTGCACGGCTTGCCGCGCCGCCTGCGGATCGGTGACGTCGAGCGCGACCGGGCGAACCCGTTCGCCATGACGCGCCGAGAGATCCGCCAGCTGACGCGGATCGCGCGCCGTCGCGATGACCTGCTCGCCCGCCTGCAACGCTGCCTCGACAATTTCCCGCCCGAGACCGCGGGCGCTGCCGGTAACCAACCAGACCTTAGCCATCGTTTACTCCTTCAGTTTAGTTGAGCAAGTAATCACTCATTAACGTGACAAAAAAATTCAATGGCGCGCGATCGCATTCCAGAACGCATCGAAACCAGCCTGGCGGTAGCGCTCGGCGTTAGCCGGTTCCCGAGCGATGAAGTCCATGGTCGTTTCCGCCAGTGCGCCCATGATCGCCGACAGAAACGCCGGCGGGTGATCCCGCAACGCTCCGCTCGCGACGCTCGCCTGAATCATCTCGTTGATGTCGGCGAACGACTGCATGCCTGTCGAGCGCGTATGGTCGGTCAACCGCTCCGACACGGCGAGTTGAGCCATTGCGCGGCGCTTGTGCGGTTGCGCGACGCCCCAGTCGACAAAGCGGTTCCACACATGCTGCGCGCGCTCGCGCACGCTGGCGTGCTTCGGATAGGCCGTCATCATTACCTCGCGCAGTTCGCCCTTGATGTCGAGATACAAGACATTCAGCAAGTCGTCTTTGTTGTCGAAGTATGTGAACAGCGTTCCCTCCGCCACACCCGCCACCTTGGCGATGCGCGAGGTGGGCGCGCCCAGCCCCTGCTCGGCGATGACCTGCGCTGCGGCAGCGAGAATGGCATTACGTTTGTCTTCGCTCTTGGGGCGGGCCATGCGGGTTCAGTTCGACGACGAATCATAAATGAGTGATTGCTCAATCATATACGCTGACAATGCTTTGGTTCAAGCGTTTTTGTGCGCTTTCGCGTCGCGATATGACAGCCCAAGAAATATGAAATGAAAACGTAATCGGATGTTTTCTCCATATGACCAAATATATTCATTCAGCACAAAATTACGCATTCTCCGGTCATCTTTCGCAAACTTTATAGAGACATACCCGAGCCACCCTCAGTATTTGGGAGGCTCGATCCGATATTCCGTAAATGGGATACCTATTTGTGTCCACGTTCGACGTTGGACCCAGATTGAGTAGATCGCGCAGGCCCGCCGCAATGCACGGCGGCCATCTAGACGCTCCCATACCCGGACCTGAGAGTCCATTGCGAACGCATTCACGTTTCGTTATTGGAGAAAAAATCGTGACATCGAAGCACCTCACCATCAAAGCCAAACTCATTGCCGGCTTCGGCATTCTGTCTCTTATCGTCGTTGCGGTTTCCATGCTTGCGCTAAAGGCACTCAGCGACTCAACCGATGGATTTTCCAGCTTCGTGCATGGCATCAACGCACGCGCGGACATGGTCATGCAAGTACGAACCGCTGTCGATCGGCGGGCCATCGCCGCGCGTAACCTCGTGCTCGTCAGCAAACCTCAGGATCTCGAAATAGAGAAAGCCGATGTGCTGCGCGCGCATGAAGATGTGCAAGCCGATCTGAAGAAGCTCAACGACATGATTGCGACCTCAACCGACGCGACGGAGAAAGGGCGCCGCCTCGTCGCCGAAATCAATCGGGTGGAGGCTTTGTACGGGCCGGTCGCCACCGACATCGTCAATCTCGCGCTGACCGGCAAGCACGACGAGGCGATCGTCAAGATGGACGATCAATGCCGGCCATTACTCGCCGCGCTGATTCGCGCGACCAACGCATATGCCGACTACGCGCGTAACCGCCAGGAACAGTTGATCAACGAATACGCGGCACATTACGAGAACCAGCGCAATCTGCTGATCGCAATCAGCCTGATTGCGGTGGCACTCGCAATCGGCGCTTGCGCGCTGATCACGCGCGCGGTCACCAGACCGCTGCGCCAGGCAATCGACGTAGCCCGCACAGTGTCCGAAGGCGACCTGCGCACGCGCATCAGCGTGAATGGCAGCGACGAAACCAGCCGGCTACTGAGCGCGCTGCGCGAGATGAACGAACGGCTGACCACGATCGTCGCACGCGTGCGCGACAGCAGCACGAGCATTGCCGGCGCGGCACGCCAGATCGCCGCGGGCAACATGGATCTGAGCCAGCGCACCGAACAGCAGGCAGCGTCGTTGCAGGAAACGGCGTCGAGTATGGAAGAACTCACTTCCACAGTGAGGCAGAACGCCGACAATGCGCAGCAAGGCAGCATGCTCGCCACGAATGCTTCGTCGGTCGCGCGGAAAGGCAGCGAGGTGGTCGGCCAGGTCGTGAATACGATGCACGATATCAGCGAGAGCTCGACGAAGATCGCGGACATCACGGGCATTATCGAAGGCATTGCATTCCAGACGAACATTCTCGCGCTCAACGCGGCGGTCGAAGCCGCACGCGCAGGCGAACAGGGCCGCGGATTCGCGGTGGTCGCGAGCGAAGTCAGAAGCCTGGCGCAGCGCTCGTCGAGCGCGGCCAAGGAGATCAAGGATCTGATTGCCACCTCCGTGGACAAGATTCGCGACGGCTCGACGCTCGCCGGCGAGGCAGGCAAGACGATGGCCGAAGTCACCCAGGCGGTGGCGCGGGTGACGGACATCATGTCGGAGATCGCGGCGGCGTCGAGTGAACAAAGCCGCGGCATCGAGCAGGTCAATCTTGCGATCACGCAGATGGACAACGTCACGCAACAGAATGCCGCTTTGGTAGAAGAAGCGGCGGCGGCTTCGCGGTCGATGGAAGATCAGGGCGAGCAGTTGAATGAAGCCGTGGCATTCTTTCAGATTCTGAATGGCGATGCGGCGGGGGCGTGTGCTTCTGTTGCTCCTTTGCAGAAGGAGAGGCCGCGACGCGAACCGGCTGTTGTTGCGCCGGTGCGGCGCGTCATGCGTGCAACCTCCGCGACTGTTGCGACGCCGGCTGCCACGCTGGCGACGGCGGCTGTAGCGGCGGTAGCGGCCGGTGCGGACGACGGCTGGGATCGGTTTTGAGCGTTCTTCTCTGATCGAGCGCCGAGCGTATGGACGGGCCCGTCCGCATTCTGGTGGGCGACGCGGTTGATAAAATAATCTTCCGCGCGCCCGCGTGAATCAATCACCAATCAGGATAGCAAACTGGTTCGTGCCCGCCTGCCAGTCGATTCAGTCGCGGCGCCGCGTTTCAAGAGGCGCTCCATCTGCTCTATGCGCGCAGCGCGCGACGATCTAATGCGAATTCAGCGTTGCTCCGATGGATGCTCTCTGCTGCACCGCGGGCGCCTTACGCGGAATGCAGAGAATCGCGAGGCACGAGATCAAGGCAGCGCCAGCGAAGATCATGAACGCCCAGGTTACGCCGACATTCATACCCGTGATCACACCGCCGACCAATGGCCCGGTCATCGCGCCAAACCGCCCGAACCCAACGGCCCAGCCTGTCGCCGTGGTGCGTGCGTGCAGCGGGTACAAAGTCGGAATGAAGCCGAGATAGATCAACCCCGCTGACACTGTGCCGAATCCCGCGAGCGAAACCAGTACGTAGTTGACCAGCAACGAGCTTTTTATCGACAGTCCGGCGATCGCGAGCGCGCCGATGAAAAACCATAGGCCGATCGTCTTTTGCGCACCGAAGCGATCGGAGATTCGGCCGAGCAGCACGCCGCCGATTGCCGATGCAAGGCTGAATACCACGAGAAACAGCAGGCTCGATCCGAGGTCGTAACCGGATTTGCGCATGATCTGCGGCAACCACACGCCAAGTCCGTAAATCACGAGGATCGCCATGAATTCGGTGATCCACACAAGCATCGTCGTAACGAACGTTTCGCGATTGAAGAGCGCTTCGACCACATCACGCAGCGCGAGCGAATGATCGACACCGTTCCGTTTTCCGACCACCGCTTCGAGCGAAATGCCGAGCCGCTTCGCAAGCTTGCCAGCCTGATCGAGCCGGTTGGTCGCCACGAGATAATCGAGCGATTCCGGCAACAGCCACATCATGAACGGCACGAATACGATCGGCAGAAAGCCGACCGCGACGATCGCGCGCCAGCCGTGTGCGGCCATAAACGCCATGCCCACGAGAGCTGACACCAGCGCGCCGAGCGAATAGCCCGAATACATCAGCGCGAAATTCAGGTTCTTCGACTTCGCCGCCGAATATTCGACCGTTAGCGTCGCCGCCGCCGAAATCACGCCGCCAAGACCCAGACCTCCGATCAGCCGCACGAACGAAAACATCGCCGGAGTGCTCGCGTTGGCGGCAGCAAGCATCGACAGCGAAAACAGTGCGACACATGCGATCAGCACGCGTTTGCGCCCGACCAGATCGCTCAGCACGCCGAACGCGTATGCGCCGATCAGCGTTCCGAGCAACGCCGCACTGCCCATCGTGCCGATTTCGAGCGGCGACAGATGCCAGACCGGATCTTTCAGCAGCGCCGGAATGATGGTGCCCATCACGCCAAGGTCGTAGCCTTCCGAGAGGATCGCGAGCCAGCACAGCAGCAGCACGATCCCCGTGGTGCGCGCCGGAATATGTAATTCATGATTCGCCAGTGTTTTCACAATGCACCTTCTTGAGAACCGGATCGCGCCGAGTGTGGCGCCGATCCGGCGTGGGGACGAATGGAAACGGTGCTGCCGGATGGCGACGCACCGCTCAGAACTCATGCACCAGCGCAAGCCGCGTAAGCAACTGGCTGCTGCTGCGCGAAGGCGTAAAACTCGCGCCGATCACCGGATCGACGCCGCCGGACGCGCGCAGATAGTCAGCGGTCAGATACATCCAGGTTCGCTTGGAGATCGTGAAGTCGACTGCGGCCGCGTATTCGTTCCACGCATTCGCTTCGAGCTTGCTGTGCTGATAGCTCGCGCCGATCGTCCAGAACGGCGTGAGCCTGTACAGCGCGCCGATCTCGTACACGAGCAGTGAAGGCGAATGTCCCGCCGTCGCGCCAATGCCCTTCAGCACCGTATCGGTGAAATTGCCGATCACCGTGGCGGGACCAAACTTGTACTGCGCACCCACACCGAATGTGCCGATCGACTGCAGATCGAAGGTGCTGCCGGTGTAAGGATCGGTGGTGGCGTCGCCGGCATACGTGACGGTCGTCTGACCCATCAGCGTTTTCACGCCGAGCAGTTCATACGGATCGATTGTCGGTTTGGCCTGGTACGTGTACGTGACCGCTGCGGAGAACGGGCTGTTCGCGTACCTCGCGCCGACGCTCCAGCCGCTGCCGTCGTGGAAGTTGCCGGCCGCGTTGCTGAACGAATACATGCCGCCGAACTGGAAACCGCGGATGTCGTTGCTCTCATAGCGCACTGAATTGTTGAAGCGGCCGAACACCTCGCGATCGAGCGCGCCCTGGTGCACACCGTAACCGGAAAGCCACCAGCCGTCAGTACCGTACGGCGACATGTAGTCGCGTGAAAAATCGTACTGGCGGCCCATCGTCAACTTACCGTAGCGGCTGTCGAGACCCACCCACGCCTGACGGCCGAACTCGCTGCCGTACAGCGCGCCGTTATTCACCGAGAAGCCCGATTCCAGAGCGAAGATCGCCGCGAGGCCGCCGCCGAGATCCTCACGCCCCTTCAAACCCCAGCGATCGGCTAGCAACGAACTGTCGTCCATCTTCACGAGATGACTGCCGCCCGCGTTCGACACGTACGTGATGCCCTCGTCGATCACGCCGTACAGCGTCACGGACGACTGCGCATGAGCGAGCGCGGGAATCGCCAGCGAGACCATCGTCGCAAGCGTCGTCTTGATGATGCGTTTCATACGTCATTCCCCAGAAAGTTATCGTTGAGCGTTCGTTCGCCTGCCTGAAGAGCGCAGACCGCCAGTGCCATCCAGACCTCTCGTCATTTCTTATAAAACCGAATATCATTCTTGTTTCGAAGATTTTACATGTCAAGAAATAAAAATTGACCTGTGTTTTCGCACGACAACATCGAGGTTTGTACAGCATGGGTTCGCCTCTTTATGTGGCTTTTTTTATGCGAGTTTATTGGAATGAAATCACGAACCGCACAATGTCGGAGCGCGCATGAACGCAACGATGCGCGCGACATCCGGGTGGATGTCACACGCACCAAAAACGAACTTCAGTATTTAATAGACGTATTAGGCGATGCCCAACGCGCGCAGCACCTTCTGCGGCGTGACGGGCTGTGATGTGACGCTGGCGCCGAGCGGCGCGAGCGCGTCGTTGATGGCATTCATGACGGCGCCCGGCGCGCCGGCCGTGCCCGCTTCGCCTGTGCCCTTCGCGCCGAGTTGCGAGGTCGTGGTGGGTGTTTCGACATGCGCAAGGAAGATGTCGGGCATCTCCGCCGCCATCGGTACGAGATAGTCGGCGAAACTGCCGTTGGTAAGCAGTCCCGCTTCGTCGTACAGACACTCTTCGAACATCGCGCCGCCGATCCCCTGCACGATGCCGCCGCGCATCTGCTCGTCGACGAGCATCGGATTGATCACGCGGCCACAGTCGGCCACCGCCCAGTGCCTGAGCAGCTTCACCATGCCGGTTTCGATATCGACTTCGACATACGAAGCCTGCACGCCGTTGGTGAACAGGAACGGCTGGCCGTTCTGCGTGTACTGACGCGTCACCGTCAGTTCGGGCAGCGTGTTGAGCGGCAACGTGTCAGGACGAAAATACGCAATTGTCGCAAGATCGGCGAGCGTTTTGAGCACTTCGCGCGTATGCACGTCGATCACGGCGCCATCGTCCACTTCCAGTTCGTCGATCTCGCGCGCCAGAACAGACGCCGCAAACGCACGGATATTCGCGCGCAACGCGAGCCCCGCCTGCAACACCGCTTCACCGCCGATGCCGGCGCCGCGCGATGCCCACGTGCCCGCGCCATAAGGTGTCACCGCGGTATCGCCGGTGACGATCCGCACACAGTCGATCGGCACGCCGACCGCATCCGCAACGATCTGCGAGAGAATCGTTTCGGTGCCTTGCCCCTGTTCGCCGACGCCCGCCATGCAGGTTACGCCGCCGCCCGATTCGAGCCGGACGGTCGCACCGTCCTGGCCGGAAATGCGTGCACCTCCCATGCCGTAGAACGCCGCGCCCGGATTCGTCATCTCGATCAGCATCGCGATGCCGATTCCGCGAAAAACGCCCTTCTCGCGCAGCGCCGCCTGTTCCGCGCGCAACGCGCCGTAATCCATCAGCGCCTCCAGCCGGTCGAGACATTGCTGATGCGACAGGCCCTCCATGCGGATGCCCGCGGCGCCGACCACCGGATACGCGACGTCGGCGAATACGTTGCGCCTGCGCATCTCGAAGGTATCGATGCCGAGGCGCCGCGCCGCTTCGTCGACGAGACCTTCGGTCACCGCGCACGCGATCGGCAGACCGACGCCGCGATACTGGCTGGTCGGCACCTTGTTCTGGAACACCACGCGCAGCCGCGCGCGATATGCCTCGTGCCGGTATGGGCCGCCGATTACGCTGATGACCTGATTGCCTTCTGTCACGCTGGTGCGCGGATACACCGAATACGGCCCGATGCCGGCAAGGTCGTCGATATCGAAGGCGAGAATGCGGCCTTGCGCGTCCACCGCGATGCGTCCATGCACCACGTGTTCGCGCGCATGAATGTCGCTGACGAACGATTCGAGCCGGTCGGCAACGTACTTCACCGGACGGCGCAGCAGAATGGACAGCGCGACCGTCGCGAAGTCGTCGGGATAGGTGTGCAGCTTGATGCCGAACGCGCCGCCAACATCCTTGCAGATTACCCGCACGCGATTCTCGTCAATGCCGAAATGATGCGCGTACAGATCCTGCAGATTGTGCGGCGCCTGATGCGACTGATGCACCGTCAGCCGCTGATCGGCGGGATCGAAATCGGCGAGAATCGCGCGCGTTTCCAGCGGCATGCCGGTGTGGCGATTGAAGCGAAACGTCTGCTCGACGGTCACGGCCGCGCGCGCGAATGCGTCGTCCACCGCGCCGTTGTCGATCGTGCGCTCGAAACACAGGTTGTCGCCGAGCGAGGGGTGGATCACCGGCGTTTGCGGATCGAGCGCGGTTTCCGCGTTCGTCACCGCGGGCAGTTCGTGCCACTCGACGGAAATGGCCTCGAGCGCGTCCTCCGCTTCGCGGCGGCTTTCGGCAACCACCGCGAGTACCGGTTCGCCTTGCCAGTGCACGGTGCCTCGCGCGAGCGGATATTGCGGCGCCGACTTCATGCCGACCAGTGTTTTCAGCGTCGCGACCCACGGTTTGCAGATCGCCGCAACTTCCTCGCCGCCGACGATCGCGATCACGCCGGGCATGCGCCGGGCGGCTTCCGTATCAATCACGCCGACGCGTGCGTGCGCCATCGGACTGCGCAGATAGACGACATGCGCAATACGCGGCAGCACGACATCGTCGAGATAGGTGCCGCGGCCCTGCAACAGGCGGCGCGCCGTCGGGCGCTTGACCGTCGTGCCGATATAGCGCGCGCGCGTGCCTTCGACCTGCGTCGAACCGGGTTGGAGCGAACCGTCGTCATGCCGATCCATCGATCGTCTCCTCGTGCGGCAAGATCTCATCGCTCCCCGCGACGACGGGCGCCGC
This sequence comes from Paraburkholderia sp. USG1, assembly GCF_031570135.1. Lineage (NCBI taxonomy): Bacteria > Pseudomonadati > Pseudomonadota > Betaproteobacteria > Burkholderiales > Burkholderiaceae > Paraburkholderia > Paraburkholderia sp. USG1. The sequence goes on from NZ_JAMWXW010000030.1 coordinate 55,065, forward strand.
GTGACCGCATGATCCTTCGGCCCTGCGTTGCCGGCGTGCTTCGAGTACCGAACAGATCGCGTCGATGATGGCGTGATAGCCAGTGCAACGGCAGTAATTGCCAGACATGTATTCGCGCACATCGGCGCGCGTAGCGTCCGGCTTCTCTTCGATCAGCGCCGCCGCCGTGAACAGCATTCCCGATGTGCAGAAGCCGCATTGCAGGGCGTTGTGCGCATGAAACGCGTGTTGCAGTTCGAGCAGATCGCCACGGTCGCTCGCCGCATCGATCGTCTCGACGGTGCCTCCATCTGCCTGCACGGCAAGAACGAGGCAACCGCGCACGATGTCGCCGTCGAGCCGCACGGTGCACGAGCCGCATACGCCATGTTCACAACCGGCCCGCACCGTGCGCATGTCGAGGTTTTCGCGCAGAAAATCGACCAGATGCACGCGCGGCTGCACCGATTTTTTATGCTCGACGCCGTTCACTTCGATCGTGACCCAGCAGGCCGCGTGGGCTTCATGCGACTCGTTCATTCTGGACTCCTGGCTGCGCCGGTTGTGCTAGCGCCGTTAACGCGCGCTTGAGCAGCACGCGTGCGAGATGGCGCTTCGTTTCCGCGCTGTTGTACAGATCGGCGATCGGTTCGAGCTCGCGGTCGAGCGCTGCCGAGGCCGCATCGAGTGCGGCGCGCAGATTAGAGGGAGTGTCGACGCGCACGCCGTCGAGCGCCGCCGCCGTGTCGCGCGCGAGCACTGGCACCGTGCTCGCCCCCATGAATGCGAAGCGCGGCCGCACCAGCATATTGCCGTCGATCTCCGCATACGCGGCCACGCCGACGATCGCGTAGTCGCCGTGACGCCGCACCAGTTCGTCGAAGTAGACACGCGTGCTCGCCAGCGTGAGCGGGAACTCGCATGCCGTGAGGATTTCTGCGGATTGCAGCGCGGTCGTATAAAGATCGACAAAAAAATCGGCCGCATCCACGCGACGCTCGCCGCGCGCGCTCCGCAACACGAAACGCGCGCCGAGCGCAAGCGCACACGCCGGCCATTCGGCGGCAGGATCGGCGTACGCGAGCGAACCGCCGATCGTGCCGCGATTGCGGATCGCACGATGCGCCACGTGCGGCGCGGCGAGCGCAAGCAAGGGCAGATGCCGCGCGATCAACGCCGAATCCTCGATCTCGCTGTGCCGGGTCAGCGCACCGATGCGCACATGATCACGCTGCAGCGAAATGCCGCGCAGACCGCGCACATCGCGCAGATCGACGAGGATGTGCGGCTCGGAAAGGCGCATGTTGAGTGTTGCGAGCAGCGTCTGTCCTCCCGCGATCAGACGCGCGTCGTCCCGGTGTTCGGCGAGCAGCGCGAAAGTTTCGTCGAGCGTCGCGGGCCGCGCGTAGCGAAAGGCTGGGGCTTTCATGGCGACGGCGTCAACGCGCGAGATACTGGACGAGCAGCGTCGTGCCGACGCCAAGACAGAACCAGAACGCTCGCGACGCTTCGCCGCCGAGTGCCGCGGTCCACGGACGCGGCGCGGGCGCAGAAGCGGGTTCCGCATAGCGCCTGCGATTCGCGGCGAACGTGCCTGCCGGCGTACTCGCCGGTGTGCGGGTCAGCGTGTCTGGCGGCGCCGGATGCAAAGGCGCCATGCCGTTGGCCGACTCCACGCCCGGCGCTGCGCCTTCGCTTGCGCTCGAGGTCAAGGCCGCGTCGAGCGCGGTGAAAAACTCGTCCGCGACTTTCCGTGCGGACGCGTCGATCAACCGGCCGCCAATCTGTCCGAGCTTGCCGCCCACCGAAGCGGATACGGTGTAGCGCAACCGCGTCTGCGCGCCCTCGTCAGTCAGCGCGACTTCCGAGTGCCCTTTCGCAAAGCCGGCCGCGCCACCCGTACCTTCAAAGCTGAGCTTGCAGCCCGACGGCTCGACGATGTCCGACATCAAAATGCGTCCGCTAAAACGCGCGCGCACCGGTCCGATTTTCAGCAACACACGCGCGTCGCGCTCAGTCGGCGACAATGCGTTGACTTCCTCGCAACCCGGAATGCATCGCGACAGGATGTCCGGATCGTTGATCGCCGCCCACACCTGCGGGCGCGGCGCGTTGATGAGTTGCTCGCCTACCAGTTCCATATTCCGCTCCTGCGCCGTTTCCGGGCCTGCTGCTGTGCGGCTCACGGCGCGCGCCGCGCCCGCATGGTGGTGTGTTCCTGCCGATCGTGATTTTCGCCGGCCAAAAAACGCTTCATCTGCCGTGCATCGAACCGGCATCGGCGTATCAATGCGCGAATACGATGCTTTGCAGTTCGCGCGCGTCGGCGGTCTGCGTCAGCGCGGCCATTAGCAGGATACGCAGCTTCAGCGGCGTCAGATCACTGCCCGCCAGAAAGCCATCGCGCTGCAGAAAGGCCTGCTCCGGCACCATGCCGCGCAGCGCGCGCGTCGACTGGACGATCAGGACGCCCGCTTCCCGCGCCCGTTGCAGCGCGTGCGCCTCCTGCTCGGCGGGGCGTCCCGGCGGCAAGCCCGCACTGACGATCGCGCGTGCGCCCGCTGCCACGAAAGCGTCGATCGCCGCACCGTCCGCGCCCGCATACGACATTGCGATGTCGACGCGCGGCAGCATCCAGCCGTGCTGCTCGGCATAGGCAAGCACCCTACCGAGCCGGCCGTTGCGCAGCACGGGTTTGCGCCGCCAGCTCACGCTTGCGTCCGCTTCGACGCGTGCGAGCGGACCGAAGCCCGGTGCTTCGAAAGCGGCGAGTTCGAAACTCGCGACCTTGGTCGCGTCGCGCGCCGCGAACACCAGACCGTCCATCGCAACCAGCGCGCCGAGCCCGCGTGCGCCTTCCGACGACGCCACCGCGAGCGCCGCCCGCAGATTCGCCGCCGCGTCGCTGCCGGTGGTGTTGAAAGGCCGCTGTGCGCCCGTAATAACGACCGGCACATCGGTGGCGAGCGTCAGGTCGAGAAACCAGGCCGTCTCTTCCAGCGTCGCCGTGCCGTGAGTCACGACCACGCCGCGAATCTGCGGATCGCCGGCAAGCGTGGTTTCGATCAGCCGCGCGAGTTCGACCCAGTCGCGCGGTCCGATCGACGTGCTGCCAAGACGGCGGAAACTCGCCGCTTCACACGCGAGATGCGGCGCTAAATCGCCCATTCTGGCGAGCAGATCCTCGACCGGCAGCACGATGCCGCTTTCCGAATACTCGATCCAGTCGAACGGTCCACGCGCGTGCATCGCAAACGTACCGCCCGTGCCGATCACCGCGATTTTCGGGCGCGCGCAATCCGCCGGGCCGCTCATGCGCCGCTCCCGACACGCACGAACACCTTGCCCGTCTCGACGCGCACGTCGTGCGCCGCTGCGTCGCGCGTGAGCGGCGCGCACATCGCGCGTCCGTTGCGCACGTCAAAGAGCCCCGCGTGCAGCGGACATTCGATCTCGTGTCCTTCGAGTTCGCCGTCGGACAGCAGCGCGTTGCCGTGCGTGCACATATCGTCGATCGCATGCACCGCGCCATCCACGAGAAAAAGGCCGATCCGCCGTCCGTCTATCGTCACGCCATGACACGCGCGTTCGGCGAACAGCGCCTCGAGCGCACCGACTTCATGCCACGGGGGCATGTCGTCCGCCGCCTGCATCACCGCGCTCATAGCGACGCCCTCCATACCATCGACATCGGCTCGTGCGCCTGCATCGCGCCGGTCAGATCCTGAACGCGCGTGATGCCACGCCGCACGCAGAAGCCGTTCAACTCGTCGATGATCGCGGGCATCACGCCGGGATTCACGAAATTCTCCGTGCCGACCTGGACCGCGGTACAGCCGGCCAGCAGATATTCGATGGCATCCGACGCGCTGGCGATCCCGCCGCAGCCGATCACTGGAATCTTCACGGCCTGTGCGCACTGGTAAGCCATGCGCAAAAGCACAGGCTTCGTCGCGCGCCCGGTGATACCACCCATCAGATTCGCGACTTTCGGGCGGAACGTTTCCGTGTCGATCGCCATTGCCAGCATCGCATTACCCATGACGATGGCTTCGGCGCCTGCCTCTTCGGCCGCCTTTGCGACCTCGACGACATTGCCCGCATTCGGCGTCATCTTTGCCCATACCGGTAGCCCGCTGCGCTCGCGCATCGCGCGCACCACATCGTGCGTCGCCTGCGCGTCCATGCCGAACGCCTTGCCGTCGGCCTTCAGATTCGGGCACGACACGTTCGCTTCGATTGCCGCGATTTCCGGCACGGCGAGTTTTGCTGCGAGCGCGCCGAAGTCGTCGACGCTATCGGCAGAAATGCTGGCGATGAGCGGCGGCAGATACCGGCTGTAAAACGGCACGGTTTCCCGCAAATAGTAGTCGCTGCCCCGGCTCGGAATGCCGATCGAAAAAAGCGTTGCGTCGCGAAACTCGGCGACGCGCGGCGGCGGATTGCCTTCTCGCACGTCGTCCGTGATCGTCTTGGTGACGATCGCGCCGAGGCGATTCAGGTCGAACACGCGCGCAAAGCCGTCGGCGAAAGTACCCGAACCCGGCATCACGGGATTGGCGAGCGTCACGCTGCCAATCGTCACGCTGAGATCTACCATGACACGGTCTCCTTCAATCCAAACACGGGTCCATCCCAACAGACGCGGCGATAGGTCAGTTCGTCCGACGTGTCGGTTTTACGGAACGGTCGCACGCACGCATAGCACGCGCCGAGCGCGCAACCCATGTGCTGTTCGAGCGCGATCTGGCCGGCTATGCCGTGCGTGTTGGCGAAACGCTGCAGCAGCATCAGCAACCGGTTCGAGCCGCAGGTCGTAACGAAATCGAACGGCGTCTCCGCATGGATGCGTTCGAGCAGCATGTCGACGTGAGTCACATTGCTGGTGTTCTCCGCGTCTGTCACGGCGATCACGTCCGCGCCCGCGTCGCGCAGATAATCCGCCGACATCACCAGCGACGGATCGCGCGCGCTCAGCACCGCCGTCACTTTTGCGCCGCGCGTAACCGCGAAGCGCGCGAGCGGCGCGAGCGTCGCAAGTCCAACGCCGCGCGCGAGCAGGAGCACGTGGCGTGCGCCGTCCGGCACATCGAAGCCGCGGCCGACCGGGCCCACCGCGTCGAGCGTATCGCCGGGTTCGAGCATCGCGAGTCCGCGCGTGCCCGCGCCCTGCACCTTGTATAGAAACTCCACACATGCGTGGTCGCGATCGACACGGTACACACTCATCGGACGCCGCAGGAATGGCATCGCGCCATGCGCGGCCGGACAATGCAGATGAAAAAACTGCCCCGGCCGCGCAGCGAGCGCGGTGGGCGATGCCTCGACGATCAGATGCCGGTACTCGGCGTTCACCCAGCGATTGCTGACTACGCGGCACGCATTCTGCGCGACTGGAAACGCGAGCTCACGCTCCGCTGCGCATGCGGGCAAGCAGCCGGCCTCGTCATCGCGGCATTGCGCAGGATCGCTCAACGCGAGCGACGATTCGACTTCTTTCATTCGGACTCCAGGAGATGAGTGCGGCCACGAATCGCATCGAGGCCAGCGAAGTCGGCGGCGAACGGCAGCGGCTGCACGCCCGTCTCGACCATGTGCAACTGTTCGAAGCACATATGACTGATGCGCCACGCGCCGTCACTACCGCGCGCGTACTGTTCGGCGGTGATCGCCGCGAGCAGCACGCCACGGCCGCTGTCGTCGCGCAGCGCGATCTGCCACAGGCGCCATGTCGCTTCGGCGCGATCCGCATCGATCACGTCGATTCGCTCGCCCGTGTAGTAATGCAAGGCAAACCGCCACGGCGAGCGGCGGAACCACTGCTCGATCGCCGCGCGGCCGACCAGGTCCGAACCGAAACCGTCGCCGCCTTGCCACACGGCGTCCTCGGTGAAGCATTCGGCCTGTTGCCGCGCAACGTCATGCATCACCGGGTCGGGCTGGAGCGCATAGCAGCGCGTGTATTTCTGGTCGGCCAGCGCGGCATACTGTGCTTTCAGCCGGCGGATCGCGTCGATCGCTTCGAGCCGCGCGACGCGTTGTTCCAGCAACGCGTTCATCGCGCCACCTCCTTGAGCGGGACGGCGGCATCGGCGAGACGCGCGCGATCGACCGGCGTTTTCGCTTCGATCAGCGCTTCGAGCGCGCGCCGGTTGCGGCCGCAATCGATCAGCACCGCGCCGCTCACGTAATCGCCGTCGAGCGCGACGAGCGTCGCCGGTCCCGCGCCGATATCGCCGCGCGTAACGAATCTGTGGTTCGCTTCGGGACGGCCGATCACCTGAATGTTGAAACCGAACTGATCGGTCCACATCCACGGCGTTTCGTTGAACGGCTCGACACGGCCGCAGATGAATCCGGCGACCGCGCGCGCCTGGTTTTCGGCATTGCGCCACGTCTCCTGACGCAGCATCCGTCCGAAACGGCCATTGTATGCAACCGCGATGTCGCCGGCCGCATAGCACCACGGCGCGACCGGACTGCGGCAGCACGCATCGACCACGATGCCGTCGACACTCGCGATCGACGTGCCTTCGAGAAAATCCACCGAACACTCGATGCCCGCCGCAACCAGCACGAGATCGCAGGTATGCGCGCCGCTCACGCCATCTACGTGCACGGCAAAACGGCGCGCGGCGGTGCGCTCGATGTGCGTTACGGCGACCCCCGTTTCGATCGTCACACCGTGCGCGCGATGCACGCCGGCGAGCCAGTCGCTCACGGGCGGCGGCAGGATGCGCGCCATCGGCCGCGCGGCCGTTTCGAGCACCGTCGCGTGCTTGCCGAGTTTCGCGGCGGCCGCTGCCACCTCCATGCCGATCACGCCGGCGCCGATGATCACGATGTCGCGCGCCCCGGCGAGCGCCTCGCGCAGCGCGAGGCAATCATCAATTGTGCGCAGACTGTGCACGCCCGGCTGATCGATACCGTCGATGCGCGGCATGCGCGCTTTACCGCCCGTCGCCACCACCAGTGTGTCAAAGTCCACACGCGTCGAATTGGCGTCGTCGAGTTCGATGGCACGATGCTCACCGAGCGGATCGGCGAATACCCGGCGCGCACGGGCACGATAACGGCGCGTCGGCGTCGCGCACGCCGACGTTTGCGTGTTGTCCTCCCAGAACCCGGCGGGCGCGAGCGTCAGATCAGCGGGCGTCTTTTCGCCGAGCAGCAATTCTTTCGACAGCGCGGGCCGTTCGTACGGCGCATGCGCTTCGTCGCCGATCAACGCAATCTCGCCGCGATGGCCGAGCGCACGCAGATGCTGTGCGACGCGCCCGCCCGCATGTCCCGCACCCACGATCGCAATGCGCGCGTCGCGCGGCGCGCCGAGTGAGGCGTCGCTCATTGCGCGTCCTCCCGCACTTTCGCGACGACCACGCGATACAGCGTCGCGCGCGGCGTGCGGGCGACATAGCGGCGCGCCATGCCGGCCGGTATCACGATCACCTGACCCGCTTCGAGCGTGTAGCGTTCGTCGTCGGCTTCGACGTCGAGCCGGCCTGCCAGCACCGCGCCGATCTCCTCGCCGGGACCGGGTGCTTCAAACGCGAGTGCCGCTGCGTCGCGCAGTTCGTGCACGCTCACGTCGAGCGTGCGCCCCGTCATCCCATTCAGACGTTCGGCCGCGGGCAGACGCTGGAACCCGGCGCTCACGACTTCGCTCCATCGCCGTCGCGACCGGCGAGCGGGTAATACGCCTGGGTGCCTGACTTGCCGTATTCCCGGCGCGGCGGACTCACGACGTTCAACCGCATGCTGACGCCTTCGCTGCCGAAACGGTTCCTGCCGTAGTGGCTCAAGCCGGCCGGAATCACGACCGCATCACCCGCGTCCATGCGCACGTCGGCGCCCGGCTGCGCCGGATCGTCGGTGTAGATCGTGCAGCTGCCGAGCAGTTGCAGCGAGGCCTCCTCGCCGTGGCTATGCGCCTTGGCCGGCAATTCGCTGCCCGCCTTCTCGACGAATTTGACGACTGCGACACTCATCGACTCGCCTGCCAGCGACTTCATATAGAGGCCGTCTTGCACGACTTCGGTGAGCGCGTCGTCGATGGTGAAAACCTGGCATCGGGGCATCGTCGTTCTCCTTGTCATCACAGCGGCGGGCGCATCACGAAGGTTTCGCTCGCGACGAAGCGGCGTGGATCGTATCCGTCGATCACCGCCTGTTGCCCATAGAATTCGAGCGCCGGCGCGATTTCGGCAAGCGACAGCAGCATCTGCATCAGCACTGCGCAGTCGGGCGGAAGCGCGTCGAGCGCGAAACCGTTCAGATATGCAACGATGTCGTCGACGCGCGGCAGGATCGCGTCGCCGAACGCCTTGATCTCGTCCATCGACGCAGCATGGCGCTGCATGTTGCGCTTCGTCTCCGTGTCGAGCGCCCACACCGGCGCGAACGGCGCGAGATCGGCGAATACGTCCGGCAGCGTGGGCAAGCTCGTCGGCGCCGCGTCGGCGCGCGAGCTGCGCGAAATGGGCATGGCGATGACCTGGGTCTGCATGATTCGCTTCCTGGATGAAATCAGTTGGCCGCGGCGACGATCCGCTCGACGACGTGATAGTTGTGGCGCACCAGCAGTTCGTTGTCCTGCAGCACCATGTGCGATTTGGCGCCGGTCTCGGCGGCGCGCTGCGTGCGCTCGAGCGTACTCAGGTCTTCGAGCAGCACGTCGCGCAGCGCGACCTTCATGTATTCGAGGAAGAAGCGGCCGCCCGCGCCATTCATTTCCGGGTAATAGACTCGCGCCTCGAAAAACGTCCTGTTATGCGAGATCGGGCGAAAGTTGTAGGCCTGGCAATAGTTCGGCCGCAACGATAAATAGAAGTCCGGAAAAACTACGTTGATGTCGAACAGCCAGTTCGGGCTTCCGGTCCAGTTGACGCCTGCCGGCAAGGCGTCGAGGGGAAACGCGTGCTTCGTGTTGCCCATGCCGTTGCGCAGCGCCGCGGCCGCAATGGGCCGCGTGGTCGCGGTCAACGCGGCTTTCGCCGCGTCGCCGCCCGAAGTCAGCGCCTTCGGATTGCCATACACCGACTTCTGGTTTCCCGCGAGCGACAGACGCCGATGAAACTCGCCGCACAGCGCGTCGAGCGGCGGCATGCTGCCGCCGTCGCTCTTGTCGATCGCGTCAGCAATCGAATGGCCATGCACGTACGCCACGTGATACGCCTCCTGGAACGCATCGAGCGCGAGCTTCCAGTTGCAGTTGACGACCGTGCTCCATTCGAAGCCGACTGTCAGTTTGTCGAATGGATAGCCTTCGATACTGCCGAACATCGGCTTCATGAAACCAGCCAGCGACAGCGCCGGGTTGGGGTCCATATTGACGAAGATGAAGCCTTGCCAGACGTCGCAAGCCACGCGGGTGAGACCGTGCTGCGACTTGTCGAGATCGAAGAAGCACTGCTCCTCGGGCACCCCTGTGAGATTGCCGTCGAGATCGTAGGCCCAGCCGTGAAACTTGCAGAAAAACTTGCGCGCGCTGCCACAGCTTTCATACGCGATCTCGTTCAATCGATGCGAGCACACGTTGTGCATCGCTCGGATCTCGCCTTGCCTGTTACGCACGACGATTATCGAGGTATCGCAGGCGGCGAGTTCCTTCACGAAGTAATCGCCCGGTTTCGGAATTTCCTCAACACGCCCCACGTGGATCCACGTTTTCTTGAAGATCGCCTCTTTTTCGCGTGCGAAATATTCAGGGGATACGTAGGGCTCGACTGGAATCGGACCGGTGCCCATCTCGGGATAGCGGGCGGTCAGGCCCTCGCCGGGGTTCATGCCTTCCATCTTCATTCTCTCCGTTGCGGGGCCTGATGCAGGCCTCGTTCAGCGACGCGCAGCATCCGCGCTCATCGTTTAAATACTGAATGTCATTCTTTTTTAAAAAAATAGCTGTGTCAACAGATTTTGATTGCCGATGAAAACGGAATGGCCCCTGCCTTAGGTACGGCGGGCGTTTCAGCCAAAGATGACGAGAATGTTGGGAAATTACGCGGAAACGTGCGCCACGGCGCGCCGCGGAAGGTTCAAATCCGCTCTGTCTGGCGTTGTCGTTGGCGGGACGGTCGCGCCACGGTATGATGACGTACCTTTCAATAGCAAATACCGTTAGCTAAAACACCGTGCCTCAAGTCAAAAAACCCGAGATGCGCAACGCGATCGTAGCCGGCGCGTTCGATCTGTTCTGCCGCAAGGGCTACACGACGACGACCATGACCGAGATTGCCCGTTCTTCTGGAACGACGGTCGCTAATCTCTACGTCTATTTCGATTCAAAGCTGCTGATCCTTTACGAGATCTACGAGCCCTGGCTCATGCGCGAACTCGAAAAGCTCAAACACGCGGTGAAGATGGCGCGAACCCCACGCACGAAGTTGCGCCGAATCTTCACTGGAATCTGGAATGACATCCCGGCCGCGGACCATTCGTTCGCAAACTCGCTGATCGAAGCGCTCGCGAGCGCGCCCGAGAAAATGGGGAAACCGAATTCACTTCTTGCCCGGGTGGAAGCAGTCATTTCTGCATTGATCCGTGAGACGTTGCCGGAGGAAAGGCAAACTATCGTGCGTGACGATCTCCTCGCCCACGTTGTCTGGATGGCGTTCGACGGCTTTGTTATCAACCATCGGATTGGTGACCTGAGAGATATGGACGCCATTGCGGAATTGATGGTGAAGTTGCTCTTCGGCGAATAGGTAACGCCAACACATCGTTAGCTACAGCATGTGTTGGCGTTGACAGTTGAGCTAGCGTTATTCACGGTAGCGTTAGTCAGTTCTGCAACCCTGTCAGCCGTTCTGGAAAGAATCGCGATACTCGGGCGCGGCGTCTGCACGCGTGTTCAGTTCGAACATCACACCACCCGGTGCCCGACAGAAAAAGCGTGAACCGCGGCCATTGTTGAAAACTTCCGTCTCCATTTCTACGCCATCCGCCTTGAAGCGTTCATATAATTCCCGCACGGCTTTCAGGCTCGGGAGTTCGAACCCAGCATGGAACGCCCGGGGCCAAGCCGGAACATCGTTACTGGCATGGTCGATCACCACGTCGAAACCGGGGCGCTTAAGTATGTAGGACTTCTCCCAGACGCCCGACACGGTGAAGCCGAGGTATTGTTCAAAGAACTGCGCGGTAGCAGCCGTGTCTGCCGAGGGAAAGCTCAGGTGGTTGAGCTTCATGTTGCTGATCAGATCATTCATCGTCGGTCTCTCTTCAAATAACTGTGGGCACCTCTGCCCGACGACGTCAGAATATAAGTAAAAGCTCGCATTCAACAACTCGCATTGCGATCGCCTGATCGTGCGCCGCGAGTTCCCCGTGTGGTGTGCGAGACGGGCCGGGAGGCACGATCGTGCCGCGCCGATTGCTCACATTCCGCCCGCTCGCGCCGAATGCTTGCCGCGCCTCGCGACCCTCGACAGATAGCCGAAAGCGGCCGCGCGCACGCGATGTTCCAGGCTTTCAAGGTCGCGCTCCCCGCGCTCGCCTGCTGCGTCCGTCAGGCCCTGGACGATCGCGAGCAGATCGGCTGCGGCCACTTCAGGATGCTCGAATCGCGGTGCCACACGCCTGACGATCGCCACGACCAACGCGTCGAACTCCACTTTCTCGACCTCGCCACGCAATGCAGGGCTGCTCTCCTGCACGTCGAGTAGCTTCGCCAGCATAGGTCGTTGTAGCTGCTGGCGCACCGATGCGCCAATCAGATACTCGAGCGCGGCTTTACCGCTCCGTTGAGTCAGCGCGGCTGCTGCATCGTCGTAGAACCGCCTGGTTTCTCGCTGGATAAGCGCGACCGTCAGCGCATCCTTGCCAGGAAAGTATTGGTATAGCGAGCCGATGCTGACGCCCGCGCGCCGGGCTATCGCGTTCGTATTGAACCCTTCGAGCCCCTCGGCTTCCAGAACCTGAGCAGCCGCCTCGATGATCGATTCCACTGTTTCCTCGGCGCGCGCCTGGCTCGGCGTCTTGCGCAGGCGAGTGATGCTCGGGCGTGAAGAGTGAGTCATGTGTGCTCCGTCGTTGCGGATTGCCGCATGGGTGGAAGTGTGCGCCGTTCTTATCTGGCCACGGCTTTTCAGCATACAGGCAGGAGGTGCAACTCGCATGTCCAGGCTGGCCGATCAGGTGCATTGGCGATAGCGCGTCTTGACGCGTACCAAACCACACATTTGTTAAACAGCATCGGGATATAGCGATCCAATGATGCCTGCCGCTCGCGCCAATCCCCGCATTGAGAATCATGCAGCGTGCATATCCGCCCCGGTGCACACAGTCAACGACGCTCGGGCGCGCATGGTTCATTTTGGAAGGAGTGACAGGCGGTCGCCCTGGTAGAGGATCTGGTCACAGGCTCTGCCTGTACGAGTTCCGATCCGACCAGCCACACCCACCTCTATGAGCGGCGAGCCGACATGGCGAAGCAATCGCCGATCGCTCGACAGTGCGTGCTTTGCAAAAATATCGAGACAACAGATAAGTAGTCCCGACGCATCGCGGCAACCACGGAATAGCGAAAGACCTGACCGCAGTTTTGGTGGACTCGATGGGCGGTATCGAGCGCGCGCCGAGTTTCGACCCGGTGCAGTACCGCCAATACTTCAGGGGCTTTAATCTCCGCGATTGCCCGGCCACCCAGCCAAGGGAACACGTCCTTCTGAGGCGGGCAATGATCTTGTCGGCGCGGGTCTTTGCCCATCCCGGCGCATGCCTCGCAAACCACTCACGGGCAACGGCTTCGAAGCTGTTTGCGGCGCGCTCCACCGTTGCTGCTTTCTGCACCTTGCGCTCAATGCCCGGATCGACGCCATTGGCCAACAGCCTACGAGCCTCATCGCGACATGCACGCGCTTCTTTCATGTTCACATCTGGATAGACGCCCAGCGCCAGCCGCTTTTCCTTGCCTGCAAATCGGTATTAGAACCGCCAGTACTTTCCGCCTGCCGGAGAGACTCCAAGTACATGCCCGAGCCGTCAGTAAGACGGTAGGCCTTTTCGCGCGGGCGCTCGCTGCGAACCTCGACATCAGTGAGGGGCATTCAAAACTTCGTGGGGGCATCAGCCTATGGGGCATCTAACGTGCCCCCGAATGTGCCCCCTCATGCCCCGAGACGTCAATGAATGTAGCCAGACTTCGCCGGACGTAAAAAACCCCGCGAGCCTTTCGGCTGCGGGATTTTCGGACAATCTCGGACGACTTCGGATGTGATCGTGGTGGAGAGGAGGAGGATCGAACTCCCGACCTTCGCATTGCGAACGCGACGCTCTCCCAGCTGAGCTACCCCCCCAACATCCAAGCAATTCTAGCACAGGCATTTTCCATTTTGCCAAGCCCCAAAAGGCAGCAAAAAGCGGCACCAAACCTCACCTCGACGCCCCACCCGCAAGCACCCAATCCACCACCGTGCGGATATCCGCATCGCTCATCGTCTGATGCGCCGGCATTGGAATCATGCCCCACACGCCGGAGCCGCCCTCTTTCACCTTGCGCGCCAACTTCGCCTGCGCTTGCGCGTCACCCTTGTACTTCGCGGCGATCTGCTGGAACGACGGACCGACCAGCTTGCGGTCCACCGCATGACATCCCATGCACGCGTTCGCGTTGGCGACCAGTTGCCCGCGCGGCGTATCCGCAGCTCGCGCAGCCGATACGCCCAAACCCGTCAGCACACCACCCATCAGCACGCTCACCGCAACAGCAACTTCGCGCATCATGGCGTCGTCGCCTTCGGATTACCCGGATGTACCGAATTCGAATTGCTGACCGGCGCCGGCGCCTGCTGCTCCAGCGGCCGCGAACTCACCGACGAATCAGGAATAGCGCCGACAGTCGCCGCGCTCGCGTCCGGTTGCGATGCCGCTATGGGCGCCGTCCCCGCCGCAGCGGCGGCTGCCACGGCTTCCTGCGGCTGGATGTACTGGAACACCTTCACCACCTGCACCACGCCCGGCACGCGGCTCGCGACATCCGCGCCGCGATTGCCTTCGTCCATCGTTACGAGGCCCATCAGATACACCGAGCCCCGCTCGGCCACGACCTTGAAGTTGTTCGCCGAAATGTTCTTCTCGGCGATCAATGCGGTCTTCACACGCGTCTCGAGGTAAGTGTCATTCGTGCGCGACGAAAACGAGCTCGCCGGCATGATCGCCAGTTCGTTGACGATCGTGCTGACGTTGTTCAAACCACGCACGATGGTCTCCGCGCGCTGCTTCGACACATCCCCCGCTACTTCGCCCGTCAGCAGTACGCGGCGATTGAACACCGTCACGTTCACGTGCGCGTTGTCGGGCAGGTTCTGGCTGATCTGCGAAAGCGCCTTCACCTGCAACTCACGATCTTCGGTCTGCGCGCCGAGCGTGCGCCGGTCGGTCGCCACCAGCGCGCCGCCGCCCGCCGCGCCGGCAACGGCGAGAAAGCAGCCCTGCAATGTTGCGGACAGCCCCGCCGCGAACCCAACCACCAGCACGGTTCTCACCAGTGTCTTCTTGACGCGGAATACGCTCATCAACTAGCTCTCCTTCGGAATCGGTCTCAGTCTTCGCCCAGCAACATGGCATCGATGCCGTCGCACAGACAATGGATAGTCAGCAAATGCACTTCCTGGATACGCGCGGTGCGATCCGACGGCACGCACACGTGAATATCGGTATCGCTCAATACGTCCTGCATGCGTCCGCCGCCCTTGCCGGTCAGCGCGACCGCGATCATTTCGCGCTCGTGCGCGGCCTCGATCGCGGCGAGCACGTTGGCGGAATTGCCGGACGTGGTGATCGCCAGCAGCACGTCACCCGGCTGGCCGAGTGCCCAGACCTGCTTCGAAAAAATCTGTTCGAACGAATAGTCGTTGGCGATGGCGGTCAATACCGACGTGTCGGTGCTCAGCGCAATCGCCGGCAAGCCCGGCCGCTCGCGCTCGAAGCGGCCGATCAGTTCGGCCGCGAAGTGTTGCGCGTCGGCCGCCGATCCGCCGTTGCCGCACGCAAGAATGCGATTGCCGTTGGCCAGCGCGGCGAACATCGTGTCGATCGCAGCGGCGATCGGCATCGACAGGGTTTCGAGTGCTTCGAGTTTGACTGCCGCGCTGTCGCGGAAGTGTTGTTGAATGCGTTCGACTGACATCGAGTCTCTATCTTCTACCGCGAGTGGACCGCAATGCGCGGCCGTGTTGTGAAGTCGTATTGCGAACTCGTGCCGCTCCGTTGAAGCTGACCGGCAACGCAGTGCATGTGCGCAAAACCATCACGAATTGCGCCGCTTCCTGCGTTGTCGACGTTATCCCGTGGCCTGCACGCGAGCGCAAGTTTATCGCACTCACGCGCGTTCTCCGCGCATGGCGTCAGACTTCGTCGGCACGAAACGCATCGCGCAACCACACGAGCCGCCCGGCTTCGAACGCGATCACGTCGAACCGGCAAGCGGGCTGATCGCGCGACTGCGAGCTACGGGTCGCCAGATAATGCTGCGCGGCACGCACGATGCGCTGTTTCTTCCGCCAACCGATACTCGCCGCCGCGCCGCCGTACCGGCGCTGCGCGCGCGCCCGCACTTCGACGAACACCAGCGCGCCGTCACGCTCGCGCATCACGAGATCGATCTCGCCGCCGCGGCACGCCACATTGCGCGCGACGAACCGCAAACGCTGCCGCTGCAAAAATTCCTGCGCGCGCGCCTCGAAGGCCGCGCCGACGAGTTTGGACCCAACGGGCGCCGAAAAGTTGTGCGGCGTGCCGAATGCGCCGATCGACGCTACCGCGCGCACCGTCTGCCGGTCGCCAAGGTCGCCTGGGTCGCCCGGCACCGCGTGGCACAATGGCGGCCTCGTTCCGTCTGTTTGCGTCTTCTGCCTCATGACACCTCTCTCCGAACTCGCGCAAGGGCAGCAATATCCGACCGCCGCGCTATATGTGGTGGCCACGCCGATCGGCAACATTGCCGACGTCACGCTGCGCGCGCTGCATGTGCTCGGACTGGTGGACCGCATCGCAGCTGAAGACACCCGCAACACGGGCCAACTGCTCGCGCGCTACGGCATCTCGAAGCCGCTCGTCGCGGTGCATCAGCACAACGAGCGGGCTGCGGCGCTACGCCTGATCGAGCATCTGCAAGCGGGCGAGCGTGTGGCCTACGTCTCCGATGCGGGCACACCCGGCATCTCGGACCCCGGCGCGAAGCTCGTCGACGCGGTCCGTGAAGCCGGCTTTCCCGTCATTCCGTTGCCCGGCGCAAGCGCCCTCGCGACCGCGTTGAGTGCGGCCGGCGACTGGGTCGCGACGTTCTCGTTCCTCGGCTTCCTGCCGCCGAGAGCAAAGGCGCGCGCCGCGACGCTGCAGTCGCTCGCGAACCACCCTCACGCAATGGTGTTCTACGAAGCGCCGCACCGGATCGTCGAAACGGTGCAGGCGCTGGCGGACGCATTCGGCGGCGAGCGCAAGCTGCTCGTCGCACGGGAATTGACGAAGTTACACGAAGCGCTGCATCGCGGCACCCTGGCCGAAGGGCCAGCATGGCTCGCTGCCGATCCGAACCGGCAGCGCGGCGAATTCGTGCTGGTAGTGGAAGGCGCGCAACCGGAAACCGCCGGCGAACACGATCACGACGCGCTACTGGGGATTCTGCTGGAAGAGTTGACGGTGAGCAGCGCGGCCAAAGTAGCGGCGGCTATCACCGGAGCGTCGCGCAACGCGCTGTACGCACGCGCGCTGGCGCTGAAGAAAGACGAAGAATAAAGCTGACAGGCAAACAACAAGGGCCGCGCGATGCGGCCCTGCGTTTTCTGCGGACACGATGCGAGCGCCCACCATCCTCCACGGCACCGCGAAGCGCACACGTGAAGCGCGCCCGCCGCCGCTACATCACTTCTCGGCGCTCGAATCCGAGTTCGATGCCAGCATTTCGTCACGAGCAGCACGTGCTTCCTGCTGCGTCAGACCTTCGATCTGGACCCGCGCCGTACCGGCGTGACGCATGTCGAGCACGGCGGCGGCGGCCATCGACAGATCGATCACCCGGCCGCGCGCATACGGGCCGCGGTCGTTGATGCGCACGACTACCGAGCGCGACGTGGCCGGATTCGTCACGCGCACATAGGAGCCGAGCGGCAACGTACGATGTGCCGCAGTCAGCGCGTGCATGTCGTAGCGTTCGCCGTTGGCGGTACGGCGGCCATGAAAGCCGCGGCCGTACCACGAAGCGCGCCCCGTCTGATGAAAGTCCGAAACGCCGGAACCCTCATCCGTGAGAGGCTTTGCATCGGCCAACGCAGAGCCTTGGGTGGTCACGTCGGAGGCCGGCGCGCTACCGAAAGCTTGCGGTCCGAAGGAGCCCGCCTGCGTATTTTTTGTGCTCTGCGGCACGCCGCTGTCCGACGTGTTGCCGGCGCCCGGAGGCGTTGCGCAACCCGCCAGCACAAAAAAGGCAAAAAGAGTCCCCAGACCACGGGATAACCGAGTTTTCATAAGACGTGCAATCACATTGTCGAGCCGCATCACGCGAAAGTTGAGCGTGTTGCCTGCGACTCCGGCGGCAATGGACGACAACGCGCCACGCAGATGAGCGCAGTACGTCAAAGCCCGGATGCGGCTCACTTAGCCGCTACCGCACGGTTAATTTTCACGTCTGGCGCAACCTGTCCCCGGCAGCCTGACCAGACCCCACATGCCGCCATCGAACGTGGCAAACACGTTCTTGCGCGCGAAACTCAGCGTGCAGGAACGGCGGCGTAGGCCCCACCCAGCGTCACGGCATTTAATCCGTAGCAGGCGCGTGGCGCCTGGCTGGGCAAGACGTGTGCATCGAATGCATCGATACCTGATGGCTGTCCATAAGTGCGACAGCCCATACTTGAGTGGCGATCCGCGTGCCCATTTTTGATGGGGACGCATCGCCTTGTGGCAGCACAGTTCCCTGTGCATGGAGAGCATTATACCTAAAACAGAATTTCGGGATGACAACCGACTGAAAACCTTGATGAATTTTCACTCCTGCTGCAAAAATGGGCAGAGGAAAGCCCGCTGCGACGGGGCTTCAGCAGCTCGGCGGGGATGGACGAGAGGCCGGTACAATCAACGTTTTTCCAGCGGCGCGCTCATCCATGAAAGTCACCTTGATCCCCGTCACGCCGTTCCAGCAGAACAGCTCGCTGCTCGTTTGCGAGGCAACCGGGCGCGCGGCCGTCGTCGACCCGGGCGGCGATCTCGACATCATCCAGGGCGAAATCTCGAGGCAGAACGTGAGCGTCGAAAAAGTTTTCCTGACGCACGGGCACATCGACCACTGCGCCGGCGCGAAGACGCTGGCCTCGCACTATGGCGTGCCGATCGAAGGTCCGCATCCCGACGAACGCTTCTGGCTCGACAAGCTGCCCGATCAAAGCACGCGCTTCGGCTTTCCCGCTGCCGAAGCGTTCGAACCGGACCGTTGGTTGCAGAACGGCGAAGCCGTGCACTTCGGCGACGAAATCCTCGAGGTCTATCACTGTCCGGGCCACACGCCGGGCCATGTGGTGTTCTTCAGCCGCGCGCATCGGCTAGCGCTGGTGGGCGACGTGCTGTTCGCCGGCTCGATTGGGCGCACGGATTTTCCGCGCGGCAATCATGCGGATCTGGTGCGCTCGATCCGCGAAAAACTTTGGCCGCTCGGCGACGACGTCACTTTCGTCCCGGGGCACGGCCCAACTTCCACGTTCGGCGCCGAACGCCGCACCAATCCGTATGTCGCCGATGGAGTCGAGGCATGAGCAGCGAAATCTACGTGAGCACCGATGTCGAAGCGGACGGCCCGATTCCCGGTCCGCATTCCATGCTCAGTTTCGCCTCCGCGGCCTACACCGAAGACAAGCGGTTGATCGCAACCTTCTCGGCGAATCTCGAACTGCTCGAGGGAGCGAGGCCGCATCCCGTGCAGGAAGCGTGGTGGAAGACCCAGCCCGAAGCATGGGAAGCCTGCCGCAAGGATTTGCAGACGCCCGTGACCGCGTTGACGGCGTACGTCGACTGGGTCGAAGCGTTGCCGGGCAAGCCGGTGTTCGTGGCGATGCCGGCGGGCTTCGACTTCACATACATGTTCTGGTACATGATGCGGTTTGTCGGCCGCTGTCCGTTTTCGTGGTCGGCGCTCGACATCAAGACGCTGGCCTTCGCCATGACCGGGCTGCCGTACCGCAAGAACATCAAGCCGCGCTTTCCGAAACACTGGTTCGACGAGCATCCGCATACGCATGTCGCGCTGGATGACGCGATCGAACAGGGCGCGCTTTTCTGCAATATGTTGAAGGATCTACGCGCCAGTCAGGCGATCACACTCGCGGCCGGTAAAGATGGGGACGGCACAGGACAAAACCCCGCTGAGGAACCGGCAAATTAGGTAATCTCCCTCGTCGAGGCCGTTTTACATTGCGTTTCGTTTTCGCCCCCTCTACCATGCGTTGATACGGCGACGCAAACGGAGGCGCAGTTGACACTCGATACGTTCTCTCAAAAAATCCTGCGCCTGCTGCAGCTCGACGCACGCCGCTCGGTGCAAGAGATTTCCGACCAGGTCGGCCTGTCGAGTACCCCATGCTGGCGGCGCATCAAGGACATGGAGCAATCGGGGGTGATCCAGCGCTATACGGCGCTGCTGGATCGGGAAAAGCTCGGGCTGCACGTATGCGCCCTCGCGCATATTCACCTGACGCGACACACCGAAGGCGGCGTGGAACAGTTCGAGCGGGAAATCGCCACCTGCCCGGAAGTCACCGAGTGCTACAGCACGACCGGGGAGTCCGACTACATCCTGAAGATCGTCGCGCCGGACATCAAGGCCTACGACACCTTCCTGCACGAACGCATCTTCAAGATTCCTGCCGTCGCGCAGGTTCGTACTAGCGTCGTGCTGCGCGAAATCAAATTCGATACGCAGTTGCCGTTGTGACGCGCTGATCGCTGACGTTTGTCGTTTGTCGCGCGCCGTGCAGCAGCATGCGCGCGCGACGCTGCCGTCAGGTGGCGCTGTGAGGTTCCGTAGCCTTCGTGTAGTCAACAGCCATGCTGGTCTTTGGCTCGATTGCCGAAGCGGTTTCGGCTGACGACGTGCCCAATTCCTGCAACACGTCCAGTCTGCGAGCCCTCAGACGCGCCCTGAGCGCGGCCAGGTCAATTCGCCCAAGCCGTTGCACGTCCCTTTCCGATACCCGCGACGACATATCCGGCAGCACCACCTCGACATCCAACCCCGTGCTCAGGTAGTGGATGTTGACCGCCGCCAACTTCATGCCGTGAGGCGCCAATGCGGCGTTCACCTCCGCGGTCACTCGCTCGCGAGTCGGCAAATCGACGGGCGGGTGCGCAACCGCGTCGTTCTCGGGATCGACATGAATCAACGCATCGAGCACGCGGCTATCCGTCAGCACGCGCAGACGCGCAGACTCGGCGATGTAGTGTCCCTCCGATACGGAAATCAGCGGATCGACCAGAATGTGCGCGTCGAGGAGCGCGAAATCGCCCATCTTGCGTGTACGCACTTCATGCACGTCGCGCACGCCGGGCGTGGAGAGCAGCAACGCGCGCATATTCGCGGTGGTGGCGTCGTCGAGCGCGCGGTCGGAAAGGTCTTGCAGCGCGTCCCAACCAAACATCCATCCCATGCGCGCCACCATGAAGCCGACGATGGCCGCGGCAATCGGATCGAGCAGGCGCACGCCGGCGAGGCTGCCGACAATACCGATTGCGACCACCAGCGACGACGCCGCGTCCGAGCGCGCATGCCAGGCATTGGCGATTAACATGGCCGAACGCGCACGTTGCGCTTCGCGCAGCATGTAGCGGAACAGACTCTCTTTGGAAATCAGAACCAGCACCGCAACCGCGAGCGCACTCATATGCACGGCCGGAATGTTTTGCAGATCGGCGAGGCGCGTTCCGGCCCGCCACAACATACCGACGCCCACCGAGATCAGAAGCGCACCCAGAAATAACGACGCCACGGTTTCATAGCGACTATGCCCGTAATTGTGATCCGCGTCGGGCTTCGCCCCGCTGTGTCGATTGGCGATCAGCACGACAAAATCGGAAATGAGATCAGCGAGGGAATGGACGCCGTCGGCGACCAATGCCTGGGAGTGGGCAAACACGCCGATAACGATTTGCAGCGTCATCAACACGGCATTGAGCGCGATACTGACAAAAGTCGTTTTACGCGCAATGCGATGTTTTTCGGCGGACTGGGCAGCGGCGGCAGGCATGTTAGAAGCGGACTGAAAAGTTCAATGCGTGCATTCTACCCGGCGCATCCCGGCACGCGCCCGGGGCACATCAAAAATTCCTTTTTAAATCAGCTGCTTATCTAAACGAAAAGCATTCGCGTTCCACTTTCGTGGAGTATGCGCGACAAAATCGTGGCGTTTTGCCGCGGCAATAAAAAACCGCGCCCTCAACGGTACGCGGTTCTCTGTTGCAATGACAGACGCGATAAGAAAAGTGCATCTGATTGAAGCTATTCGTATTAACTGATGGGCAGAAGCATTACCCTCTGCTCAACGCATTTACTTCTGGATCAGAAACTTCTCGCGATCCAGACCTGCGATCCAGCGCGGCGGCTTACCGCGGCCAGACCATGTGCTGCCGCTATCCGGGTCGCGGTACTTCGGTGCGACACCTGCGCGCGGACGAGCGGCTTTAGCGCCCTTGGCGGCACGGCCGCCGCCGAGTTCGGTCAGTGAAATGCCGTAGTCGGCCATTTTCTGCTTGATCTCATTCAACACTTCCGCGTATTCGCGCGACTTTGCTTCTTCGATCTGCTTTTCGAGCTTCTCGCGCTGTGCGAGTAGTTCCTTGTAGGAAGACATAGGTTCCCTTGTGGTTTGGATAAATGACTGCCAGTCTGAAGCCAGCTTGCCCTTTGAAGGTGATCATGCCTCGGAATTTGATAGCGAGATTAACACAAAATAGAAAAACTACAAAAGCGCAGATGTTAAATTAATCTGAATTCGTTTCAAAAAATTTCCGGCCGCCTCCGTATCGCGCGGCTCCCTTTCAAATAGCTGATTTCAGATTTTGCTGAAAAACACAGTCGGCATCAATAATTACGAGATTATCTCTCAAAATATGAAAATTGAAGGTGCCATTTGCCGTCAACATCTCATGCCATGAAAGCTTGTACACGAACGGCCATAACATATCGCTACGGCCGTTTGTCGCGTAATTACGCATGAGTGTTTTCCCCAAAACAGCGCTAAAAGCGCTAATTAGCGTAGCGCTGCATGCAATCTTCGAGCGCCGCGCGCAGGTTCCCGGTATTGAGTTTCGCGTCGTCGAAGACAAAACGCCTTCGCATTCCGTTCACTTTCAGATCCGCGCCATATCGGTCGACTCCGAGTAGCTGAATTCCTTCGGCATGGCCGGTGAATTGGGCGATTAGCGCGTTCTCTTCATCGAAATCGAGTGGCGGCAATGGATCGAGTTCTGCGCCACCCAGCCATCCCATTGCTCCGAAACCGCCGATATAGCGCAGCCGTTCGAGCCGCATTGCCCAGAACGTGAAGTCGCCGAGTACCAGATAGCGCTCCGCGTCCGGGTGGTAGCGCAGATAGCGTTGCACGACCTCGGGCGTCGAGTCGACCGGTTCGAAGGTGCCGAGCAGCGTGACGCGCTGGCCGCTCAGCACGTCGCCGTCGGGGGCGTCGACTGCCAGAAAACCGGCGCGCGGGTCGGCGTGCAGGTTATGGGTATGCTCGGCCAGTCGGCTCACCAGGATCGTCGGACGATGTTGCGGATCCGGTGCGAACGGCAGCACGGACGGATAAGGAAAGCCTTCCGGCTGCCGCGCGTGAGTGGCGAGCGTGCCGACGGCGGCGGTGTGCAACAGATGCAGCGGGGCGTGAGCGGGAATGTTCAAGTGTGTGTTCCTTGACAGATCAGCGGCGAATCACAGAAAAGCGGCAAGCGCACTGCCCGAGGCAGATGCGCCCGAGTCCGGACCGGTCAAGCTGAGCTGAGCCGAACAACCGCAAATATGCGAATTCCGCCTTCCAGCATAAAACAGCATGCTTCGTTAGAATCGGAATTTCGCTTTCAACGCGCTTTCTCCCGCGTCCCCTCCGAGATCTCCGTGTCAGACCGCTCTTC
Source organism: Paraburkholderia sp. USG1 (assembly GCF_031570135.1). Lineage (NCBI taxonomy): Bacteria > Pseudomonadati > Pseudomonadota > Betaproteobacteria > Burkholderiales > Burkholderiaceae > Paraburkholderia > Paraburkholderia sp. USG1. Next base: position 78,153 of record NZ_JAMWXW010000030.1, read on the forward strand.
CGAATACGCCGCCCTCCCCGCCGCTCACCGCGACCTGTCCGACACTGCGCGGCAGCGCGCCCGTATCGCCACGATGGCGGTGTTCTTCATCGCCGGCATGATGTACGCGTCGTGGGGGGTGCATGTGCCGACGGTGCGCGACCGTTTCCACCTGAACGCGGCGATGCTCTCCTTTGCGCTGCTGGCCGTAGCCGGTGGCTCGATCGGCGCGATGGCGGCCAATGCTTCATGGATCGCGCGGGTCGGCACGCGCCGCGCCTGCCTGACCGGCGGCCTCGTGATGGCGGTATGCGCGGCGCTGATCCTGGTCGTGCCGACGTACTGGCTGCTGCTGGTCGTGCTGGCCACCTTCGGCGCGGGCATGGCCACGCTGGATGTCGCGATGAACGCCGAGGCCAGCGCCGTCGAAAAAGCGCTCGGCAAGCCGATCATGTCGTCGTTGCACGGCATGTTCAGCGTCGGCGGGATGGCGGGCGCGGCGGTTGGCGGCGCGCTGCTGTCGCGCGGCATGGCACCGGCGGTCCACCTCGCGCTGGCCGCAGCGGTCAGCGCGCTCGTTCTGCTGGCCGCCTGTCCTTCCGTGCTGCCGCACGTGCCGCACGCCGATCATCCCGACTCCGCCACGCCGCGCGCCAACCGCTGGCGCTCGCCGGCGTTGTGGGCGCTCGGTGCGATGGCGCTGGTCGCGCTGATCGCGGAAGGCGCGATGTACGACTGGGCCACTGTCTATATGCGTGACGTCGTGCTGGCCTCGCCCGCGCTGGCGAGCGCCGCCTACGCGGCGTTCTCGGGCGGCATGGCGGCCGCGCGCTTCGCCGGCGACGCGGTGCGCGCCCGCTTCGGCGCTCCGCAACTGGTGATGGCAAGCGCCACGCTCGCCTGCGTCGGGATGGTCGGCGCGCTGTTGCTGCCGAATCCGGTCGCGGCGCTGATCGGTTTCACGATGATGGGCCTCGGTCTGGCGAACATGATGCCGGTGCTGTTCGCGGCGGCGGCGAGCGTCAAAGGGATTCACGCGGCGGAAGGACTGGCGCACGTTGCCGGCCTGGCGTACTTCGGGCTGCTGCTCGGGCCGGTGATCATTGGCGCGGTGGCGCAGGTGAGCAGTTTGCCGATCGGGTTGTCAGTGGTCGCCATCTGTTCCGCGTTGATCGCGCTCGCGGGCCCGAAGGTGCTGCGGCGTTTGAAGATCTGACGCGCAAGCGCGCCGCTGCTGCGTCGAAGCACGCGAGGTCCGTGCGAAGCGTCCGCGCCTGACGTTACGTTACGTGCGGGCCGCGCACTGTTGTGTTCCGCGACACGTCGGTTCAAACGAGTTTCGCCAGCTTTCGCGCTCGCGTTGACAACACTATGATTTATATACGCTTATTCCATGCAACCGGCGTACGGATAAAAATGGCATAGGCCTTGCAGTTAGCTCCCCAAGCAAGTGATTTCCAAAACTACGGGGGAGCGGACCATGAATCGCAAATTCAAGCTGACGGCGATCGCCATGTGCGTCACGTCGATGATCATCCTGACAGGCTGCGGGAGCACGCTGACCAGGCCGGGCACGGGAAGCGGTGCGGGTGCAGGTTCCGGAGGCGGTTCGGGCGGCGGCACGCCGACGCCCACTCCAACACCGACGCCCACTCCAACACCGACGCCGACGCCCACTCCGACGCCCACTCCGACGCCAACACCCACTCCGACGCCGACACCCACCAGCGCCAACCCCATCGGCGTCGTCGTGCAAAACACTGGCAACGTGGTCACCGCCACCGGCCAAACCGTGTCCGCCGTCGGCAGCCAGATCGGACTCACGCCGATTCCGGGCGCGAATCCCGCGACCACCACGGCGCTCGGCAACGTGGTGTCGAATCTCGGCAACGGCGTGACCGCCGTCGGCACAGGCGTGGCGAACGGGCTCGGCCAGCTTGGCAATTCCACCGATCCACTCGGCACGACGCTCGGCAGCAGTGGCAACCTGGTCTACGACGCGGGCCAGGCCGTCAACAGCGCCGGTCAACTGGTGACGAGCCTCGGCAGCGGGCCCACCGCACCGCTGAGCCCATTGACCACGCCGCTCGGCAGCACGGTCTCGACGGTCGGCAACGCGGTCAGCGGCCTGGGCACCCAACTCGGTTCGCAGTTGACGAACGGCCCGATCCAGCAAGTCACGCAGACGGTCGCCACCGCGATCACGCCGATCACGAGCACGCTCGCGCAGACGACCCAAACCGTCGGCGACACGACGGGTCTCGGCGCACCGCTGAACGGTCTGCTTTCGACGATTGGTCACGGTCTCGACAGCGCCGGCGGCAAGCTCAGCGGCGCGACCGGTAATCCGATCGGCCAGAACCTCGGCAACGTCGTCACCAAGCTCGGCGACACGGTTACGTCCGCAGGCGGTCTGTTGACGGCGGGCGCCACGAGCAGCGGCAATCCGCTCGGCGGCATCACAGGCATTCTGAATCCGGGCAGCGGTGCAGGCACGGGCTCACCGCTTGCACCGTTGACCAGCATCCTCACCGCGCTGCCCGGTACCTTGAGCGGTGGCCTGGCGGGCGGAAGCGGTGCCGGCGGCCCGCTCGCACCGTTGACCAATGTCGTCAGCAGCTTGACCGGCGGCCTCGGCGGCCTTGGGGGCACGGGCTCGGGTAGTCCGCTTGCTCCGCTTAGCGGCGTCGTGAGTTCGGTCACTGGTGCCTTGAGCGGCGCGACGAACAGCAGCGGCAATCCGCTTGCGCCCGTGACCTCGGCCGTGTCGTCGCTGACGGGCGCGCTGGGCTCGGCCACAGGATCGGGTAGCGGCAGCAGCAATCCGCTTGCGCCGATCACCGGTCTGCTGACCACTGTCACCGGCGCCTTGAGCGGTGCGGCGACTTCAACAGGCGGCACGACCGGCGGCGGCCTGCTCGGCGGTCTCGGTGCTCTGGCAACAAAGAAGTGACGAACAAAGACAACGACAGCAAATAACGGCGCGAACAAACAAGCGTCGAAGGGGGCGGCGAGCCGGACAACCGGCTCGTTGATTTTTTATCCGCGCTTTTCTCCGCGTTTCTTTCGTTTCTCTCCGCGCTTTTCTCCGCTTTTCTCCGCTTTGCGCCGATTCTGGCCGATTCGCGACGCTTCTCACACCAGCATCGCATCCGACCGCGACGCTTCAAAACAGCGCTCCATTCACCCGCGCGTCACAGTCCGTGATACGTATCGTAGCGACACGAGAAATCGTTACTGCGGAGAAAATTGGTAAACGTCATCGTCACCGATGCGTCGAGCCCTTCCACGTAATGCCACCAGCCGATCGGCAGAAACAGCAATTCGCCTGGCGCGAGCGTGCATTCGATCAATTGCGCTTGCCGCATCGACGGGAAACTGTCGTAGTCGATCGCACCGCCATCCACTCGCGAATAGCAATGCAGATGGTTCGCCATATGCGGCGTGTCGCACAGCGGCACAAGCTTGATCTGTTTGCGGCCGATCACCTGTGCCATGAAATTGTTAGTCAGGTCATGATGAAACGGCGTCTTTGTTCCAGCCGGTCCCATCCAGAAGAAACCAGTGTCGGGCGATACGGCATCCAGATATTCGTCGATTGGCGGCACATCGGACCATAACGCCGCGAGCGCCGCGCGATTGCGCGAGGTGTTATTGGCGGTCATATAAAAATCGTTTGTCGGGCCGCGCTGCTCGACGAGATCGACATAATCGGCAAAGCGCATCATGCGCCGGAGCTTGGGCTGATTGATTTCGTAATTCGCATCCGACTCGCGTCCGAACTGTACTTCCACTTCGCAATCGCCGCATTGTTCACGAAGATAGTCCCAATTCCATCGCGAACGCGCAGGCCAGAAGTCGAATGCGCCGGTGATAATGACCGGCCGGTTCTGAAAGTAGTACTGCTCAAAGAACACGTCGCGCGATAAACGTTCGCGCCGTTCGATCACACCGCTCGCCGCGCGCATGCGATTCAGTTCGCCATACACCGACAAAATCCACTCGCGCTTACGCAAACGATTGCGCAAGCGCGCTGCACCGTGAAAATAAGGACTCGCGAGCACCGCTTCGATTTCCCGTTTGACATCGGCCGCATCGAAACCGTGGCCCACCAGCGCGCGATGCAGTGCGGATGGCGGTGCGTCGAGCAGCAGATTCTCGGCAATCCAGCGGCGCCACGCGTCGTCGAACGAACGGGTCACAGTGGTCACGGCATTCTCTCCGAACATACGGATCGGCAAAAAGATCGGCAAAAGAAAAGGCACGCGAACCTCGCGGCGCGCGTGCCTTCTTAACCATGCGACCGAAGACAGACCAACGCTGCCCCAGGTCACGCGATTTTTACATCTTCACTACGTCGAGCAGCGTCTTCTTGCCTGCCTTGTAGTTGTACAGCGAGATCACGCCGTGCTGAAGGTCGCCCTTCGAGTCGAACGTGGTTTCACCGATCACACCCTTGTAGTCGGTGCTCGGCATTGCTGCCAGGATCTTGGCCGGATCGGTCGAGTTAGCACGCTTCATAGCGTCGACGATGATGTACACAGCGTCATACGTGAACGGAGCGTAGATCTGGATCGGCTGACCGAAACGCTTCTGATACTTGGCGAGGAACGCCGGGCCGCCAGCCATCTTTTCGAGCGCCATACCGGCTTCCGAGCAGACGATGTTGTCGGTTGCGTCGCCGGCCAGGTCCGACAGCTTGTCGGTACATACGCCGTCGCCTGCCAGCACCTTCGCGCGCAGGCCGAGCTGCTTGGCTTGCTTGGCGAACGGGCCGCCGGTGGCGTCCATGCCGCCGTACATGATCGCGTCCGGGTTTTCGCCCTTGATCTTCGTCAGAATCGCGCGGAAGTCGACAGCCTTGTCGTTCGTCGCGTCATGCGACATCACGTTCAGGCCCAGCGATTTCGCCGTCTTTTCGAATTCGTTTGCCAGACCCTGACCGTAAGCGGTCGAGTCGTCGACGATTGCGACGCTCTTCACTTTCAGACCCTTCGCTGCGTAGTTAGCCAGTGCCGGACCTTGTTGAGCGTCGGTCGCGACGACGCGGTACGTCGTCTTGAAACCTTGCTGCGTATAGGCCGGGTTCGTTGCCGACGGCGAGATCTGCACGATGCCGGCATCGCTATAGATCTTCGAAGCCGGGATCGACGTACCCGAGTTCAAGTGGCCGACCACGGCGACGACCTTGTCGTCGACCAGCTTCTGCGCGACTTGCGTTGCGGTGCGCGGGTCGGCCGCGTCGTCTTGTGCGTCCAGTTGCAGTGTGACCTTCTGGCCACCGATCGTCAGGCCCTTGGCGTTGATTTCTTCAACTGCCAGGCGCGCGCCGTTTTCGTTGTCTTTACCCAGGTGAGCGATACCGCCAGTCAGCGGCGCAACGTGACCGATCTTGACGACCGTGTCGGCTGCGGCCGTTGTTGCCAACGTCGCGAACAGCATCGCCGCAGCGCTGATCGGCAACAGCTTTTGAATCTTGATGTTCATGTAAGTCTCCAGTTTCGGTCCCAAAAACAACGTAATCGCCCTGTGCCCCCGCTTCCCCAACACGTGTCGCTCAGTCCCGTGGACGACCACGCCGGTTGCATCGTTCATGCACTTGGCCAGCACGCTCGCCGGACTGTTTGTGGCAGGCGGCAAACCGTACTTGCGCGCAAGTGTAGGCCATCAAATTAATTTGTGGGACTTTTTTGAGGAAGTGGGATCAACACTAATAGCGTTTATCCAACAGGAGCCGATCGCGGCTGGACAGATTGCCCCGAAAGCACCAGCCCATGCGGGTTTCCGCTATGTGAAGCCTGCGTCTAACAGCACGGCCTAAAGGTTTTAGCGCCTTAAACCGTTAATCATCCGAATAGGCTTTGTGCCTGAAAAGGAAGCGCGCCGAAGGTGCCGCGAGACGCGCCCGGACCATGTCCGGATGACGTCCGGACCTTGCTGACTCAGCGTTCGCGCGCAGCGATGCGCGCCGTTGCCTCGCGCCATTCACGTTCGAGTTGGCCCATCAGTTCGGCGGCACCGAGACCTTCGCGGCGCGCACGGCCCAATGGCGCGCCCTGGCCTGACCACAGCGAAAGATAGTCGCCGTTTTCCGCGCGGCTCGCGGTTTGCCGCAACTCCTGCGTCAACGCATTTTGCACGGGATACGGCGCGATCTTCTGTGGCGCCTCGCTTAAACGCTGCATCAACGGATTGCGTATGCCGCGCGCATGGCGGCCGGTGATCGCGCGCGTGACCGAGGTCGAGGTGTCGGACATGGACCGTACGCGGGTTTTCCATGCCTGCGGTATCGCGCTCTCCTGGCAGGTGAGAAACGCGGTGCCCATCACCGCGGCTTGCGCACCGAGCGCGAGAGCCGCGACGATGCCGCGTCCATCCATGATGCCGCCGGCGGCGAGCACCGGCAGCCCGGTCGCGTCGACGACTTGCGGCACGAGCGCGATCGTACCGACCAGCGCCTCTTCGAATGCGCCGATAAACGTGCCGCGATGCGCTCCCGCCTCCGCGCCCTGCGCCGCTATCGCATCGGCGCCCACGTCGCGCCAGGCTACAGCTTCGGCAACGTGCGTGGCGGTGCCTATTACATATAGACCGTTGGCATGCAGCCGGGCGACATCGTCGGCCGGGAGCAGTCCGAACGTGAAGCTGGCCAGCGGTACGCGCAGTTCGATCAGCATGTCCAGTTGCGCGCGGAAATCCGGCGCGTAGCGCGCGAGCGGCCCACCCGGCGGCAAACCGAGATCGCGGCGCAGCGGGTCGATGGCTTCGAGCGCGGTACGCACGGTGGCATCGTCCGGCGCGGCCGGTTCGAGCACGAACAGATTCACGCCGAACGGACGATCCGTCAGCATGCGGATCGCCGCGACTTCACTCGCGATCTTCTCGGGTGAGAGCGCCGCGCCCGCCAGAAAACCGAGGCCGCCGGCGTTCGATACCGCGGCGACCATAGCCGGCGTTGTCGCGCCGCCCGCCATCGGCGCCTGCACGACCGGCACGCGCAGCGCGAAACGTTCGGCAAACGGCGTCACAAAATTGACTTCACTCATGATGGATTCCTTTTCCGCCAAGGCGCTCGTCGCACGGACGAGCCGATACCCAAGACTGTACCGAGGCAGTCAGCGCCAGAGAAATGAATTATCGAGAATGTTTCAATCGTCTTACGAGATTTCCCCCGTTTGGGACCGCTCTGCAAGGCGTTTCTTTTGATGGCAAACTGACCGCCCCGCTTCAGGTATTCAGGCCTCGGGCATTCATTCAGACCGACCTCGCGCAGCCGCGCGCGAGTCAATGGAGAGCAACATGAGCACCACTTCCCGCTGGATCGACATTCCCGCCGGTAAAGACAGTTTCGGCGGCTACCTTGCGCTGCCCAAAGGCGGCAAGGGACCGGCCGTCATCATCATTCAGGAAATCTTCGGCGTGAACAGCCATATCCGCTCGGTCGCGGATCAGTACGCCCAGGACGGCTACATCGCGCTCGCACCGGACGTGTTCTGGCGTGTGCAACCGCGCGTGGAATTGACGTATGAAGGCGCGGATCGCGAGAAGGGCATCGAGTTGATGCAGAAGACCAACGTCGATCAAGCCGTGGCCGACATCGGCGCAGCCGCCGCCGCGTTGCGTGCCATGCCGGAAGTGACCGGCAAGGTCGCGGCGATCGGCTACTGCTTCGGCGGCCGGCTCGCCTATCTGGCCGCGGCGCAAGGCACGCTCGACGCAGCGGTGGCCTACTACGGCGGCGGCATCCAGAACCAGCTCGACGAAGCCGCGAAAATCAAGGTGCCGATGCAATTCCACTACGGCGAACTCGACGCGCATATTCCGGTGTCGGCTGTCGGACAGATTCAGGAGCGCTTCGCCGGCCGCACCGACGCCGAGTTCAACATCTATCCGAACGCCGATCACGGCTTCAACTGCTCGGACCGCGCGTCGTATAACCAGCGCGCCGCCGCGCTGGCGCATGGCCGCACGTTGACCTTCCTCGGCGAGCGTCTGTAACGCGCGCCTCTGATTGGCGCGCTGTTTGTGCGGCCATTCGCGCCGCCCGATCGCGCGCGTCGATTGCGCATTTTTATCGGCGCTCTTTACTTGCGTCAGTAACTCGCGCGCATAACTCAGTTACTCTCTCAAAGACGGCGTGTCAGCGGCACGCCGTCTTCTTCCCTGTGTGGCGATCAGCCCGGGCGACGTGACGTCCGGCAGAACGGTTCATCGCGCGCATGGACAATCAGCCGATCCAACATTCGATAGCGAGGGCCCATCCGTCGTGCATTCAGACTATCTCGCCCATGACGCCACCGGCCTCGCCGACCTGATACGCAAGCGCGAGGCGAGCGCGCGCGAGTTGCTCGACATCGCGATCTCACGCACCGAAGCCGTCAATCCCGCGATCAATGCGATTGTCCTGAAGGACTACGATGCAGCCCGTCAGCGCGCTTCGCGCGACGACGCAAACCGCGCGGCGAACGGCGCAAACAATGCGAATGGCGAAAGCGCGCAAACCGCGCTGGCGGGCGTGCCCTATCTGATCAAGGATCTCGGCGCGCCGGTCGCCGGCCTGCGCATGGCAATGGGTAGCCGCCACTACCGCCATTTCATTCCTGCTCAGGACGCGCCCGTGGTCACGCTTGCGAAAGCGGCGGGCCTCAACATCTTCGCGAAGACCAGCACGTCCGAGCTCGGCCAGATGCCTTATACGGAGCCCGAACTGTTCGGTGCGTGCCGCAACCCGTGGAATCTCGACCATACGCCAGGCGGTTCGAGCGGTGGCGCGGCGGCGGCGGTGGCCGCGGGCATCGTGCCGCTCGCTCATGCGTCGGACGGCGGCGGCTCGATCCGCATTCCGGCCTCATGCTGCGGACTCTTCGGCCTCAAACCTTCACGCGGACGTGTGCCGCGCGCGACAGCGGCGGCGGCTGCCGGTGAACTCGGCGTCGATCACGCGGTGTCGCGCAGCGTGCGCGACAGTGCGTTGCTGCTCGATCTGCTTGCGGGCAATGCGGACAGACCGCTCGGCGCGCCGGGCACGTTTCTGAGCGCGAGCCGCGAGCCGTGCAAGCCGCTGAACATCGCCTACGTCACCGAGCCGATGCTGGCGCCGTCGCTTTCCGCCGACTCGCGCGCCGCGCTCGAAGATGCCGCGCAACTCGCCAATTCGCTCGGCCATAACATCGAGCCGGTGTCGCTAGGCATCGACTACGCGGCGGTTCGGCATGCGTTTCTCACACTCTGGTCGGTGACAGCGGAAGATCTCGTGCTCAACGCCGAACGCATCAGCGGCCGCAAACCGCTGCGCGCCGAATTCGAGATTTCGACGTGGGCGATGGCGCACGTGGGCCGCAAACTCGGCGAGCGTGGCCTGCCCGCCGCGCTCGAAGAACAGCGCCGCATCACCGCACGACTCACCGACCTGCTGAATCGCTACGACGTGATTCTGTGCGCCACGCTGGCCGCGCCGCCAATCAAGATCGGCGAGATGCAGCCCACCTCCGCGGAACGCATGCAGATGCGCGCCGTCACCGCCATGCCGCTCGAAGCGCTGATGAAGAAGGTACTGGCGGAAGCGTCGAACAAGGCATTCACGTGGGCCGGTTGCACAGAACTGTTCAATCTGAGCGGTCAGCCGGCGATGTCGGTACCGCTTTACTGGACTGCGCGCGGGCTGCCGGTCGGCGTGCAGTTTGCCGCGCGCGAGGGCGGCGAGGCCACGCTTCTGCGTCTGGCCGCGCAACTCGAAACGGCTCGGCCGTGGTTCGACAAGCGGCCGCCGTTGATGCAGGCACGCAACTGAACGAAGACGCTGCGCGTGGCGCAGAAGGCAGCAAATACGGCGAAGGCGATGAAGGCGGCGATGCGAAGCGGCGGCGAAGTTCTGCGGCAAACATCAACGCGCAACTCAATCCGGCCGTCATTCAAGCCGGTTTGCGCTGCGCGTCGAGATCCGCGTGGCGCTTGCCCGGAATGCAGGCCACCGCGAGGATCGACAGCGCCAGTCCACCCATCACGTAGTAAATCGGCGCAAGCGTCGAACCGGTAGTGTCGATGAGCCACGTCACGATGAATGGCCCAAAACCGCCGAACACCATCACCGCGATGTTGTACGCGAGCGATAAACCAATCGAGCGCACATTCGCCGGAAACAGCTCCGCGATCAGCGCGCCGAACGGGCCGTAATAGCCGGACAGCGTGATCGACAGCAGCGCCTGCACGAGAATCAGTTTCGACACGCTCGGCTCCGCCGCGAGCCACATGAACAGCGGATAGATAATCACGAGCGTGATCACCAGCGACCACAGCGACAGCCACTTGCGCCCGATCCGGTCCGACCATGCGCCGGTCAACGGCGAAAGCACCGTCAACAGCAGATTGCCGACGACCACCGCGTAAAAGGATTGTGCGTAAGGCAGTTTCAGTTGATGGACCGCGAAAGTCGGCAGATAGCTGATCAGCACGTAGATCGTCACCGTGAGTGCGACCACCGAACCGAGTCCGCAGAGCACGTCGCGACTGTGGCTTCTGAAAACTTCGCCGAGCGTCGCCCGCCGCGCGGTTTTTTGCGCGAGCAGGAATGCTTCCGAGTCGGCGAGATTCCGGCGGATATAAAAGCCGATCGGTCCAATGATCAAACCCAGGATGAAGGGCACGCGCCAGCCCCAGGATTTCAGCGCTTCGGGCGACAGGCCGCGCGTAATCAATGCGCCCACCAGCGCGCCGAGCAGCAGCGCCGCCGCCTGGCTCGCCATCTGCCAACTGCCGTAAAAGCCGCGCTTCGAGAACGGCGCCGCTTCGATCAGCAACGCCGTCGAACTGCCGAATTCACCGCCGGCGGAAAAACCCTGCAGCAGGCGTCCGACTACGATCATCAACGGCGCGCCGATGCCGATCGCCGAATACGGCGGGGCGATCGCGAGCATGAGAATGCCGAGCGTCATCAGCGCGAGGACGAGCGACAACGCCGCTTTGCGTCCCGCGCGATCCGCGTAGAGTCCGAATACGATGCCGCCGATCGGCCGCATGACGAAAGCGACGCCGAACGTTGCGGTGGTGAGGAGCAGCGACGCATAGTCGTTGCCGGCCGGGAAGAACAATTGCGCGATCACCACCGTCAGAAAGCCGAACACGGTGAAGTCGTACCACTCGAGCGCATTGCCGATCACAGCCGCGACGACCGCCCGCGTATGAAGGCTCCTTGACGCTGGTGTCATTCGAATCTCCAGCCTGCGAAAAGTATCCTGTGGTGCGTCGTTTCGGTGCAATGGCGCATCGGCGCGAGTGAGAAAAAGAACGCCGGCAGCTAAGGTCGCATTGGAGTGTAAAGAGCGCACAAGCGGTTTTCAAGCAGCAAAAAGGCGTCTGCCGCGCGGGGCGGCAGACGCCTGCATGATGGGCTCTCGACTGCACACCGCCATGTTGCGGCGCGTTTCGCGCAACACCGTTTGCGCGCGCGGCTGGCGGGTAATCAGGCCTTCTTGTTATATGCGCTGCACCAACCCTTCGCCGCGACCTGCTTGCCGGCGAACATCGGGCAAGGAGCGTAGGCGTCGGTCGGCTTGCCCTGGAAGAAGCTGCAGTTGCCGCAGTCCTGGCCTGCCGCGTACTTGGCGAATTTCGCTTTGTCGACTTTGCTCGCGTCCTCCTTGTAGCCGAGTGCTTGCGCGGTCGGATCGGATTCGGAGACTTTCGGCGCATCGGCAAATGCCTGGCGCGACAGAGCAAAGGTGGAAGCCACACCAATGCTGGTGATCAAAAACGTACGACGTGATGATTTCATGGGGACTCACTCCGTTTTATTGAACTGATCGCCGTTCTGATGACAGCGGTCCCCAAGGATATCAATGAAGCCGTCGCGCGTGCCGCCTCAAATGATAGAGATAAGCGAATTAGTACTGCGCCGCGTCTGAAGGTCGCGCGCAATGCGAATCGATTACGCGCGAGCCGAGCACTTGCGGTGACCTCGCAGTGCTACCGGAACTGCGTGAACGCGTGCGAACTACGCGCGGCCGCTCAGCTCGCACACGCGCTGCGCGATGGCGAGCGACGCCGTCAATCCCGGCGACTCGATACCGAACAGATTCACCAGCCCACGTACGCCGTGCGCGGCCGGACCTTGAATCACGAAGTCGGCGGCAGGTTCGCCGGGACCGGAAAGCTTCGGACGAATCCCCGCGTAAGCGGGCTGCAATGCGTTGTCCGGCAGCGCGGGCCAATAGGCGCGAATCGCCGCGTAAAACGATTCCGCGCGACGCGGATCGACATCGTAATTGATCGCATCGACCCATTCGACATCGGGACCGAAACGCGCCTGCCCGCCCAGATCGATGGTCAGATGCACGCCGAGACCGGCTTCGTTCGGCATCGGGTAAATCAGGCGGCTGAATGGCGCGCGCCCGGAGATGCCGAAGTAATTGCCGCGCGCGAGATAGAGCGGCGGCACATGCCGCGCGTCGAGTCCGCGGATCTTGCGGGCCAGTGCATTCGCCTGCAAGCCGGCGCTGTTGATCACGCAGGCGGCGCTGATCGTGGTCGGCGCGTCACCGCCCACCTTGATGTTGAAGCGGCCATTGCTCGCTTCGATCCCCTGCACCGGCGCATGAAACGCGCACACCGCGCCGTCGCGTTCGGCGTCACCCTGCAGCGCCAGCATGAACTGATGACTATCGACAATGCCCGTCTGCGGCGAGAACACCGCTTCGACACACTCGAGCGCGGGTTCGAGGGCTTGCGCCTGGTCGCCGGTGATTCGCATCAGGTCGAGCACCCCGTTGTCACGGCCTTTTGCCATGATGTTTTCAAGCTGAGGAATCTGGTTGCGCGAGGTGGCGACCAGTAGTTTGCCGCACCGCGAATGCGGCACCTTATGCTCGACGCAGTACTCGTAGAGCATCTCGCGGCCGCGCACGCAAAGCGCCGCTTTGAGCGAGCCGCGCGGATAGTAGATGCCCGCGTGAATCACCTCGCTGTTGCGCGAGCTGGTGCCCACGCCGATCGCCTCCGCCGCTTCCAGCACGATCACTTCGCGCCCGCGCGCCGCCAGTGCGCGCGCCACCGCGAGACCGACCACGCCAGCGCCGATCACTACACATTCGATTTGGTCCATGTCCCTTGACGCGGCCAACTTCGCCGCGCGCTGCCTCGTTCGCCCGATCAAGATGAAGACAGGATGCGGCTGACGCGTGCCGTACACCGCTCGCTGTCCAACGCTCCCGTCCATTCGCAACCGCTACGCAAAATTGTATGACGCCGTACAGACAGAAATGCCCGCAGTCGGCAACCACTGCGGGCACTCGGTCTTGTGCAGGTCTCAAACGTATCGGCCGGACCGAATCAGTGTACGCCGTCGAAGGTGACAGTGCTTGGTTCCTGGCAACTCAATCGCAGCAATAATTGCCGTAGCATTCACTCCGTTCCCGGCACGGATTCCCGATTTGGCTCGCGAAATACCGCCTGGAGGCGGCTTTTTACGAAAAAGTGGCAAAAATACTCAAAAACCGATGGGTTTTCGCCGATTTCCGTAATCGAGGCGAATGTCGCCGGCCTCGATCCGGTCACGCCCGTCGATGCGCGCCGCGCCGAAGCCATTGAGAATCGCCCGCCGCATTTCACGCGGAGATGCCCGCATCAACGCATCGAGCGCGGCGTCGCCGAGCACCTCGGGAAAGCGCAGCCCCCAGTTATGCGCCGAGCGGATCTCGTCGTAGATCGCCTGGGCGATCCGGCGTGCGCCCTCGCGGTCCGGCGCAGGGATCTCGTACACGTTCATCCGGTTCAGGATCGGCTCGGGAATCGAGCGCTCGTCGTTCGCCGTCGCAATCCAGATCACGTGCCCGGCATTGATCGGAATCTCGGCGAATTCGTCGATGAACGTCTGCGCCGTGTCGTGCTCGAGCAGCGCATACAACGCGCCGAGCGGATCGTATTGCGAATCGCCCGTCGCCTTGTCGATTTCGTCGACGGCAATCACCGGATTCGCATAGCTGCCGTTCACCAGCGCATCGAACACCTTGCCTGGCTTCGCATTTTTCCATTGCGACGAAGCGCCCGACAGAATCCACCCCGCCGTCAGCGAACTCATCGCCACATATTGATACGCGGTGCCGAGCAGGCGCGCCAACTGCTTGGCGAAGTGAGTCTTGCCGATGCCGGGATCGCCGAGCAGCAGAATCGGCATCAGTTCCAGGCGGTCTTCTGTTTCGAGACACAAGGCGACCTGTTTGCGGATGTCGTCGAGCGGCGCTGAAAAGTTGGGCAGCGCGTCGATCAGATCGTCGATCGACGGCATGCGGTTCGGCTTCACGCAAAAGCGCAGATTGCCGGTTTTCAGCATCTTTTCGTATGTCGCGCGCAGTGCCTCGTTCGCACCTTCACCGAGATCGTTCAGCGCGGTCTCGACCTGATCGAGGTCGTACACCCGACTGAAAGATGCCACGGCGATTTCCTGTTTGACCATTGCTGTTGTCATCGCTCACCCCGTCTGGCTAGTCCTGCTGCTGAGGCACCTGATGGGCGCCGTTTCAGGTCCAGTGTAGCGAGGACATATTCGCGTGCAAGCCAGCAGTCGTGCTGCTCTGCTGCTAACAGCGGGTTGTTTTTGCGGATTGCGGGCCTTATCTGAAATGGATTGTTGCTGAACCCGGCCCCGTTTGAAGTGTCAGAAAGGCGTTGCGCGCATCAGGCGTAAGATGGCCCTCTGACTATGGCGCCGGATCCGGTGACCGGAGACTTTCTTCTATGTGGAAAACCAGTATCTTGGCCGTGCTGCTCGGCACTTCGTTGCTTGCGAATGCACAACAAAGCGCACAAGGCACACAACAAAATACACCGCCACGGCCGGCACAGCAGGTCGTGCAATGGCAGTTGCAGGTCATGCGCGACGGCCAGCAGATCGACGCGTTCGACGGCACCACCACGGTTGGTCAGGCGCGCACGGACACGCATCACAAGGTCGTGCAGCATAACGTCGGCTGCAAGGATCAGCCCGGCGGCAGCATCGATCTGGCGCGCACGCTGACCGTCTCGCCACTGCAGGCGGACGCGAGCGGAGTCACGTTGTCGATCGAAGCACAGGAAACGTTCGAGGAAGACGCGGCCCGGCAAACCGGCACCGGCTGCAAGCTGCCGCCGCAACCGCGCCAGGTGAGCGCGAGCCATCCCGGCCTGAAGGTGGCGCCGGGGCAATGGGCCAGTTGGACCATCGTCGATAAAGACCCGAACCTGGTATACCGCGTGCGCGCAAATCTCGCGGACAGTGCAAACACGGCAAACTGATCGAACCGATGCAAAGAACACGCACGAGAACACACCAACAGCGCGCGACTAACCGACGCCCCCAAACAGAACACGTGGACAACGCGGCATGCGAAACCCCGAAGAACTGATCCGCGAGAGCGTAGCGCCCAAGGATTTCATTGCGGTGAGCTGGAACCTGCATAAGGGCCGCACGCCGCTCGGCTTTCAGGCCTGGCAGGCCATGCAGCAGTGGGTGCAATCCACCCACGCGGACGCCTATTTCTTACAGGAAGCGATGGCGCGGCGCATGCCGGCGCCGGTGCTGGCGAGCAGTTTCGGCGCGCCGCTAGCCGATCCGTTGAACGATGTCTGGCATTGCCAGGCCACTGAAATCGCACGTGCGCTGGAGCTCGAAATCGCGCTCGGACCGAACGTTTTCAAACCGTCGTGGCGGCATGGCAATGCGATCCTGTCGCCGCATCCGCTCGATCTCGGCGGGCGCTGGGACATCTCCGCGCATCGCTTCGAAAAGCGTGGGTTACTGGTGGCGCGCGCCACCTTTGGCGGTCACTCGGTCACGCTGCTGTGCGCGCATCTTGCGCTCACCCGCTCGGCACGCTTGCGTCAGATGAACTGGATCGCGCACTGGATCGCGAAGGAAGCACCGCAAGGTCCACTCGTGCTGGCCGGCGACTTCAACGACTGGCGCAACGATTCAGTGCCGCTCTTCCGTGAGCATGGTCTGCAGGAAGTGGCCACGCTGCTTGGCGAATCGGGCCGCACCTTTCCGGCTTTCTCACCGGCACTTGCGCTCGACAAGATGTTCGTGCGCGGCATGCAGCCGGTCGAATGGATCCAGCCGACGCAGGAAACCGCGTGGCTCTCGGATCACTTGCCGTATATGGCCCGCTTGCGGCTCGAATAGGCAAAGGCAGGCAAACGCAAGCACAGGCGCTGCACGCTAGTTTTTGTGCGGCGTCCATTTCACCGTCGCGGCAATCTTCTCGCCCGGCTGCAACACGCAGCCGCCTACATGCTCACGCATGCCGACCGCGTTGAAGCAATCGGTGGTGTTCGTCACCGGTTCCACGCACAGTTGCGCATCGTTGGCCGGCGCGAACACCACCATGTGATCGAATGGCGCGTCGGCGGTCATCGTCAGGCGACGGTGTTCGTCGGGCCACGCAATGGTCGCCTCGCGCGACCAGTTCGCAAAGTTGTTGTCGAGATCGAAGGCGTCGGCGGACATGCCTTCGCGCAACGCATCCACCGCCGGATGCGGGCCGAGATGCGTGGGCAGCACGTCGGCGTCGGCATGCCACATGGCTCCCACTTCGGCGTACACGCGGGTTTGCGCGGTGCGCGGATAGTACGGGTGATGGCCCATACCGAACGGCATCGGCTGCGCGGCGAGGTTTTGCGCGGACAGCGTGATGTGGAGCGCGCCGCCGCTCAACTCGATTCTCTGCTGAGCGCGATAACGGAACGGCCAGTCGCCGCGCAAGCGCGAATCCGGTTCGTGTTCGAAGTGCAGTTCCACCGAGCTTTCCGTGCGCGCTCCCACTTGCCACGGATGCCGCCACGCATTGCCGTGCAGCGCGTGGGCGAAACGCGCGTCGTTGCCGGCAAGGTCGATGGTGCCGCCGTCGAATTCGAAACGCGCGTCGCGAATCCGGTTGCAGTACGGAAGGAGCGGAAAACTCGCCATGCGCAGCGGGTCGCGTTCGGCGAAAGCGGCCGGCGCCGCCGGTCGCAGCCAGTGCAAGGGACCGTCGGGCGTCGTTTCGTAGAAAGCTGCCAGCGCGCCGCCCACTTCGGGCGCGATCACGACACGCAGCGCGCCAGCCGAAAGCGTGACGACCGTGGCGACGATCGCGGGATCGTCGAGCCACATGAGTCCGGTCGCGGGCGGCCGGATCGAATTCAAGGAAACGTCGCGCATGGTCAGAAAAGACGGGAGCTCGGGCGGATGGCGGCATGAACGCGTCGCGGTGTCTCCATCGATCGGTGTCTCCTGTTGCGTGCCGCGCACAGCGCACGACCGGCGGACTGTCTGGGTCCGCGCGACCGAGAATCGCACGCCAAAGCGCACCCGTCAATATTATTAGTAATAAATTTGTCGAACCGACCCTGCACGAAGGTCGATAGACACCTCCCAAATGGCGGGTTAGCGCGCGTTGCCGCGCGCATATTATTAGTGGTACCGTCAGCACCACGATGCCCACGGCATGCCCCAGTTCCAGCGCCGCTGCAGCGCGGCCCGCACAATGAAAAAATCGACCCAACGCCGTCCGACCATGACCGACATCGCCAAGCTCACCGGCGTGTCGCAATCGACAGTCTCGCTCGTGCTGAACAACGCGACTGGCGCGAAGTTCTCCGAGGCCACCCGCAACAAGGTGCTGAAAGCCGCGCACGACCTCGGCTACCGGCTGTCGCTGCGAGAGCCGGTATCGGCTTCGAGCGACGAGCGCAATCTGATCGTCTACCTCGCCGACGAGATTTCCACCAGTCCGCATCCGGTCGTCAACGTCGACGGCGCGCGCGATGCGGCCTATGCGAGCGGCAAGATGCTGGCGGTCTATTCGACGCACGGCAACGCCGACATCGAAAAGCAGGTGCTCGACGCCACGCTGTCGAATCCGCATGTGTTCGGCGTGATTTACGCGACCGTCTATACGCGCAAGGTGACGCCGCCGGCGGCGCTCTCGCAGGTGCCGACCGTGCTGCTGAATTGCTATACGGGCGAAGGCGGGTTTTCGTCGGTGGTGCCCGCGGAAGTGGCCGGCGGCCATCTGGCAACCGACTATCTGCTGCAGGCCGGACACCGGCGGATCGGCTATATCAACGGCGAGCCCTGGCAGGATGCATCGAAAGACCGTCTGAAAGGCTACCGCACCGCGCTTGCCACCGCCGACCTGCCTTTCGCGCCGGAAATGGTGCGCGACGGCGACTGGAGTTCGGGTCTCGGCTTTGAACTGACGCTCTCGCTGATGCGCGAGCCCAATCCGCCGACCGCGATTTTCTGCGCCAACGACCTGACCGCCATCGGCGCCATCGAAGCCCTGAAACAACTCGGCCTGCGCGTGCCCGAAGACGTCTCGGTGCTGGGCTACGACGACCAGGAAATCGCCCGCCATACGCATCCGCCGCTCTCGACCGTCGTGCTGCCGAACTACGAACTGGGGCGCTGGGCCGTCGAAACCCTGCTACAGGAAGAACACAATCGGGCAGCCGGTGCGCCGGTCCGGCATCGCATGGTCAAGCTCGACGGTCCGCTCGTCGAACGTGCTTCGGTCAGGGTAATTACCGAGGCAAAAAAGCCAATAACTAATATTATTAGTGATTGACTGATAATAATTCCAGGTGAAATAATCGGCACGTCGGGTCAGGCAAACACCGCCGGCCGGCAGGAGCAACACTAAAAGCAAATACACCTACCTCACCAGGTACTGGAGGAAGACATGGCGTCGCTCAACACGCAGTCGCGCAGTCACGCGCGCAAGCAGCAGATTCGTCCGCTGGCGGGTTCGCTGCTGGCTCTGGCAATCGGTTTCGGCGTCGCCACCGCGCACGCCGACGACGCATTGCCGAAGCTGCCCACCAAGACTCCGCTGAAGGTCGGCTTCGCGCAGACCGAAAGCAACAACCCGTGGCGTCTCGCGGAAACCAAGAGCTTCAAGGACGTCGCCGCGAAATGCGGCTGGCAGTTGGTCATGACCGACGCCAACAGTTCGAACTCCAAGCAGGTGTCGGACATCCAGAACATGATCGCGCAGCACGTCGATCTGCTGGTGTTCCCGCCACGCGAAGAAAAGCCGCTTGCACCGATCGTGCTGCAAGCTAAAAAGGCCGGCATTCCGGTGATTCTCGTCGACCGCGACGTCGATCAATCGGTCGCCAAGGCGGGCCGCGACTACATCACGTTCATCGGCTCGGACTTCATCGATCAGGGCCATCGCGCAGCTGACTGGCTCGTCAAGGCGACGGGCGGCAAGGCGAAAATCATCGAACTCGAAGGCACCACCGGCGCGTCCGCCGCGAACGATCGCAAGAAGGGTTTCGACGAAGTCATCGCGAAGAATCCGGGCATGACGATCATCGCGTCGCAAAGCGGCGACTTCGCGCGCGACAAGGGCCGCCAGGTCATGGAAACGCTGTTGCAGGCGCATCCGGACGTCACCGCTGTCTACGCGCATAACGACGAAATGGCGCTCGGCGCGATTGCCGCGATCAAGGCCGCCGGCAAGCAGCCGGGCAAGGACATCCAGATCGTCACGATCGACGGCACCAAGGGCGGCATGGACGCGATCGCGGCGGGCGAACTAGGCGCGAGCGTGCAGTCGAGCCCGTTCTTCGGCCCGCTCGCCTGCGACGTCGCACAGCGTTACGCGAAGGGCGAAAAAATCCCGACGTGGGTCAAAGTGTCCGACAAGTTCTACGACAAGAGCAACGTGCAGCAGAACATGCAGTACGGCTATTGATCGCGAGGCGCCGCTGTCTGCGCAGTCTTGAAGTTTGAGCGCCATGCTGTAGCGGAGCGTCCGCGTGCTCCGGCGGCGCCCGAAGGAAGTCTCCCGCCCTGAAGCACGCGCTGTTTGAGGCATAGGGATCGGGGACTGCCTCGCAGGACGTCCCCGCCTCGAATCGGTCTCCTCGGGGGGCGGGCGACGGGAAGGGTTCGGAGCGACGCGTTCGTGGCAGCACGAACCGTCGCTTCGCTTTTATGCGGCGTACCATGATTGAGCGACATCGCCCGCATAAGAGCCCCGAACGAAGGGCCGCACCGGCTCGCACGCGCAATGCATAGCTGGCGCGCACGCGGCAAATAAAGCAGCACATGCATCAGGAGGACACCCGTGACGGAATCCGGCAAAGAGACGCCACACTCTCCCCTTACCCGTTCGCCGCTGCTCGACATGCAGGACATCGGCATCAGCTTCGGCGGCGTGCCCGCGCTGCGCGGCGCCAATCTGAGCGTCGCCGCCGGCGAAGTGCATGCGCTGATCGGCCAGAACGGCGCGGGCAAATCGACCCTGATCAAGATCCTGACCGGCGCCTATCGGCGCGGCTCGGGCAGCGTGCGCTTCGAAGGCCGCGAGGTCGATTTCCGCACGCCCAAGCAGGCGCGCGAAGCCGGCATCAGCACGATCTATCAGGAGATCAATCTGGTGCCGTTCCGCTCGGTGGCGGAGAACATTTTCCTCGGCCGCGAGCCGCGCCGCTTCGGGCTGATCGATTGGCGCGCGGTGCAGCAACGCGCCGCCGCGCTGCTCGAATCGTTCGGCTTGCAGATCGATGTGAAGAAACCGGTCGGCCGCTATTCGACCGCGATCCAGCAGATGGTGGCGCTCGCGCGCGCGGTGTCGTCCGACGCGAAGATGGTCATCATGGACGAGTCCACCTCGTCGCTCGACGAACGCGAAGTGGAACTGCTTTTCACGGTGGTGCGCAAGCTGCGCGACGACGGCCGCGCGGTGATCTTCGTGTCGCACCGGCTCGACGAACTGTACGCGTTGTGCGACCGCGTGACGGTGATGCGCGACGGCCAGACGGTCGCGCAAAGCACGATGGCGGAGATGGACAAACTGCAGCTCGTCACGACGATGCTCGGCCGCACGCTCGCCGCCGTCGTCCAGGACGACACCGCGGCCCGCGAAACGAACCTCGCGCGGCGCGGCAAGCAGATGATCGCGACAACACATCTGAGCGCGCATCCGAAAGTGAGCGACGTCTCGCTCGAAGTACATGCCGGCGAAGCCGTGGGTCTCGCCGGCCTGCTCGGCTCGGGTCGCACGGAAACCATGCGGCTGATGTTCGGCGCCGATCCGCTGGAGCGAGGCTCGCTCACGATCGGCGGTGAAACCGTCGCGCTGAAGTCGCCGCAAGACGCGATCGCGCGTGGCCTCGCCTATCTCACCGAAGACCGCAAGGCCGAAGGCATCGTCCCCGAACTTTCGGTGCGCGACAACCTCACGCTCGTCTGTCTGCGCACGCTGGCGAAGAACGGCGTGGTCGACGTGAAGAAGCAGCAGGCGATTGTCGATCGCTTCATTGCGTCGCTCGGCATCAAGCTGCGCTCGCCGGATCAGCCTATCCGCGAACTGTCCGGCGGCAATCAGCAGAAGGTTCTGCTGGCGCGCTGGCTGGCGGCCGAGCCATCGCTGTTGCTGCTCGACGAACCGACGCGCGGCATCGATGTCGGCGCCAAAGCGGACGTGGCGAAGATCGTGCGTGAACTGCGCGACGCGGGCCTCGCCGTGCTGCTGTCCGCCTCCGAGCTGGAAGAGTTGACGGCGGTGGCCGATCGCGCCGTGGTGATCCGCGACGGCCGCACGGTCGCCGAACTGAACGGCGTCGACATGAGCGAGACCGCGATCATGGATGCCATTGCCTACGGCGGCGACGGCCATTCGCAACTGGCCGATGCCGCGCAAACGGCAAACGCCGCACACATCGCAGACGCGCTGGAGGGCGACCGTCATGGCGCTTAAGTTGCCCACCGAAACGTTGCATACCGAGCCACGGCTCGGCGAGACCGCCCAGCAGATGACGGCCGCGCCGCGCGCCGCACCGGCAACGACCGTGCGCAAATGGCGCCATCTCGCCATGCAGCGCGAAGTGATCGTCCTGCTCGCGATGGTGCTCTTCAATCTGTTCTTCACGCCGCACTTCTGGTCGCTGCAAACCTTCAACGTCAACATGACGCAGGTGGTGACGATCGTGATCGTCGGCATCGGCATGACGCTGGTGGTGGCGACGGGCGGCATCGATCTGTCGGTGGGCGCGTCGATGGCGATCTCCGGTGCGCTCGCGCCGATGCTGTTCCTGAACATTGCCGGTCCCGCCGGCATTACGCTCGCGTTCGTGTTGCCGGTACTGGCCGCCGCGTTGTGCGGCGTCTTCAACGGCTTGCTGGTGACGAAGTTATCCGTGCAGCCGATTGTCGCGACGCTGGTGCTGTTCATCGCCGGCCGCGGCATCGCGCAGGTCGTCACCGACGGCAGCCTGCAGGCGTTCAACACGCCCGCCTTCCAGTGGATCGCGCTCGGCAAGGTCGCGGGCGTGCCGTTCCAGGTGCTGCTGATGCTCGCGCTCGTCGCCGTGTTCGTGTGGGTCGTGCGCAAGACGCTGTTCGGTCAATATCTGCTGATCACCGGCGGCAACGAAAAGGCCGCCTATCTGTGCGGCGTGCCGACGGCCACCGTGAAGCTGATCGCCTACACGCTGTGCGCTGCGCTCGCGGGACTGGCGGGACTGATCTCGATCTCGGTGAATTCGTCCTCGGATGCGAACGTGGTCGGGCTCGGCGTCGAACTCGATGCAATCGCGGCGGTCGCCGTCGGCGGTACGGCGCTCACCGGCGGCAAAGCGTATATCGGCGGCACGCTGATCGGCGCGCTGATCATCCAGTTGCTGCGCTACACGCTGCTTGCGCACGGCATTCCCGACGCGGCGGCGCTGGTGGTGAAGGCCGGCATTATCGTCGCCGCCGTTTATGTGCAGCGGCGCTCGCGCTGACGCGGCAAGGACATTCCCGGACTCGATGCGATGAAAAAGAATCTTCCTATCCTGCTCGCGCTGGCCGCCCTCGTCGTGTTCGGCCTCGTGCGCTACGAGCATTTCGGCTCGGCGTACAACATTACGTCGTTCTGGCGTTACAACTCGATGTTCGCGCTCATCTCGGTGGGCATGGCGTTTGTCATCATCACGGGCGGCATCGATCTGTCGGTGGGCACGGTGGCCGCGCTGGCGAGCGTCGTCGCCGCGCTGACCAGCGTGTACGGCGGCTGGGTCGCCGTGCTGGCAGGATGCGCTGCGGGACTCGCGGTCGGCGTGCTGAACGGACTGATTATCACGCGTCTGAAGATCCTGCCGTTTATCGTCACGCTCGCGACAAGCCTCGGCGCGCACGGCGTCGCGCTGCTGCTCGGCAAGAACGATGCGGTGTCGATTTCCGCCGAATCGAACTTCGGCAACTTCGGTCAGGGCGATCTGTTCGGGCTGCCGATTCCCGGCATCGTTGCAGTGTTGGCGGCCTTGGCCGGCTGGCTCGCGCTGCGCAGTACGCGCTTCGGGCGGCATTCGCTGGCGATCGGCGGCAGCGAGGAAGCCGCGCGGCTGATGGGCCTGAACGTCGACCGCACTCTCGTGATGGCCTATGCGGTGAGCGGCCTGCTCGCCGGCATGGCGGGCGTGATCCTCGCCGCGCAGTTCGGCGCGGGACAACCCAACGAAGGCGTCGGCTGGGAGCTGTTCGCCATCTCGGCGGTCGTGCTCGGCGGCACGTTGCTCACGGGCGGGGAAGGCTCGATCGGGATGACGATTGCCGGCGTATTGCTGCTGGGGCTAGTGTTCAACCTGTTGAACTTCGAAAACGGGCTGGGATTTATCAGCTTGTCGGCGTATTGGCAATCGGTGATTCGCGGCGTGTTCCTGCTGCTCGTGATCGTGTTGCAGGCCCGGGTGCTGAAACAGCGCGGGAAAAAGCGGGTAGCGGCTCCGGCGTGAGCGGCGCATTCACGCGGCCTTGTCGATCTGTGCGGCACGGCGGCGCGGCGGTTCAGGTTCATCGCCGCTGGCACCGACTTGCACGCTTCGGAGTAATCGAAACGATAATTGCAGAAAGCCTTATTTCAATTGGAACTCAGGCGTGCCTAACGACGATTGACCCACCTTTGTGTACCAACCCCGCGACACCCGCGCGGGCCGGATGAAAACACCGTCACGCGTACGCCAGGCATCCCGCCACCGTCCATTTCCTCACCGTTCGTGCGACTCTTGCCAGTTTTATCAGCAGGGTCAATGCTGCAGCGCATGGCGGGTTTCGGTATCATCCTGAAAATGCTGCCCGCGCGGCGCGCCTATCCGGCGCATGCCGGACAGCCGATGGCGGCCGCCCTGCGCGGCTTTCGCTCATCGCCGTACCTTCCGAAGCGCGGCCGCATCCATGCCAACGTACTTCGCGGCGCCCGGTTTTACCGACTGCCGGCGCCGACGCTTCCGGGTCCGGTCACCCGCTTGACCACGCTCAACCGTCGCGCCGGCGCTACAGGCAGCAGGCGCGGTAAAATAGCGGATTGCGCTTGATTCCCATATGGGTTAACGCAGCATCGCCCTTGCCGTGCCGGCCGGCTCAAGACGACTGGCCGCCTTTGTTTTCGCACTATCCAAGAAGCCATGAGCAACCTGAATTCACAAACCGTCCTGAGCGTCCATCACTGGACCGATACGCTTTTCAGCTTCACCTGCACGCGCGATCCGTCGTTCCGTTTCGAAAACGGCCAGTTCACGATGGTGGGCCTTGAAGTCGACGGCAAGCCGCTGATCCGCGCATACAGCCTCGCGAGTGCGAACTACGAAGAACACCTCGAATTCCTGAGCATCAAGGTGCAGGACGGGCCGCTCACGTCGCGTTTGCAGCATCTGAAGATCGGCGACGAAGTCCTGATCGGCAAGAAGCCGGTCGGCACGCTGATGGCCGACAACCTGCTGCCGGGCAAGACGCTGTGGCTGCTGTCCACCGGCACCGGCCTCGCGCCGTTCATGTCGATCATCAAGGATCCGGACATTTACGACCGTTACGAGCGCGTCGTGCTCACGCACACCTGCCGTTTTGTCGACGAGCTGGCGTACAAGGAATACATCACGGATCATCTGCCGGCGCACGAGCATCTGGGCGAGCTGGTGCAGGAAAAACTGCTGTACTACCCCACCGTCACGCGCGAAGCGTTCCAGAACCGCGGCCGCATCACCGAGCTGATCGAAACCGAAAAGCTGTTCGCCGACCTCGGCGTGCCGGGCTTCTCGCTCGAAAACGATCGCGTCATGCTGTGCGGCAGCCCGCATATGCTGCGCGACACGCGCAAGCTGCTCGACGACCTGGGCTTTCAGGAAGGCAGCAACAACGCGCCGGGTCACTACGTGGTCGAAAAAGCCTTCGTTGGCTGAAGCCACGGTTGGATTTTTGCGGCTCTGGCCGCGGAATCAGCGAAAGGAGCCTTCGGGCTCCTTTTTTGTTGCCGGTTACAAATCAGCGTCTCCAGCACGACATTCGGCGTCAGCATTCTTCCTACAGGAATCGCATGACAAATCATCATGGATTGCGTGAAATCAAGGCGCTAACCCTTGGTGCGACTGCATTTTTTCTATTTATGAGATATCATCGCGGCGCATCGTCAGTCAAATTGACACGCCTGCCATGGCCCGCCCGCCATGTTACTGAATGTAAATTTCGTTACGCCATACTGTAGCGATTCACCGGTTGCGCCCTAAGCGCAACGGCTTGCACCTGGAGGCCTGAGACCTGTATGCGTTCTTTCGTCTTCACGCCGCCAGGGCGTACCCGCTTCGCCGTCCGCATTGCATTCTGAGAAGGAAGGTCATGGATACGTCGACTGTCGTCCCGTTCGCCGCCCATCTTCCCACGTCATCGGCACGTGAAGGATCCGACGCGTCCGCTGCGCCGTCTTCGTCGCCCCAACAGGAAATCGAACGGTTGCGCGCCCGGGTGCGCGAACTCTCGGCCGAACTCGTCCAGGCGCAGGAAGCCGCTTGCCGCCATGTGGCGCGCGAGTTGCACGACGGCGTAGGCGCCGAGCTGACCGCCACCCGCTTCGCGCTTGCCGGCGTCGAAACCTGGCTGCCCGCCGATGCCCCGCCGCAGTGCGCCGCCGCGCTCGCCGTGGCGAACCGCTCGCTCGATGCCGTGTGCGAAGCCAGCCGCCAGGCTGTCGCGGAACTGCATGCGCCGTCGCTCGATGCAGGCATTGTCGGCGCATTGGCCCACTGGACCGGCGACTTCGCCGCGCGCACGCAATTGCGCACGAGTTTCGTCTGCGCCGCCGACGTGCGCCTCACGCGCCTGCCCGCCGACGCCGCGCTGGCCGTATTCCGCGTCGCGCAGGAAGCGCTGAACAATATTGCCAAACACGCGCGCGCCGAATCCGCCGACGTGCGCATCGAAACCAGCCGCCGTCACCTCACACTGATCGTGACCGACGACGGCATCGGCGTGACGCGCGACACCGGCAGCCGACGCGGCCATTTCGGCCTGAGCGGCATGCAGGCGCGCTGCGCGGCCTTCGACGGCACGCTGCGCGTCAGCGCCCGCCGCGCCGATGCGGAGCGCGGCGGCAGCGGCACGCAGTCGCGTGGAACTATCGTCCGGGCGCGCTTTGCGTGGGACGCCATGCTGGCGCACGCGCCGCGCGCCCGCCGGCACGCCCTGCAATCGTGAGCACGACTTCATGAGCCTGCGCATTCTGCTCGTCGACGATCACGCGGTGGTTCGCCAGGGCGTCCGTCAGTTGCTGCTCGACCGCGGCGTGGCGCGCGAAGTGACCGAAGCGCAAAGCGGCGCCGAAGCGCTCGACGCCGTCGCCCGGTTCAGCTATGACGTGGTGCTGCTGGACATTTCGCTGCCCGACATGAACGGTGTCGAAGTTCTCAAGCGTCTGAAGCGCAAGGCGCCGCGCGTAGCCGTGCTGATGTTTTCGATGTACCGCGAGGACCAGTACGCCGTGCGCGCGCTGAAAGCGGGCGCCGCCGGCTATCTGTCGAAAACCGTCGACACCGCGCAGATGATCGGCGCGATCCAGCAGGTCGCGGCAGGCCGCAAATACGTGAGCCCGGCGATGGCCGAGGCGCTCGCGGACTACGTATCCTTCGACGGCGAGCAGATGCCGCACGAAAAGCTCTCCGACCGCGAATATCAGACGCTGTGCATGCTCGCGTCGGGCAAGCGGCTGACGGATATCGCCGTAGCGCTCTCACTGTCGGTGAAAACGGTCAGCGTGTACCGCACCCGTCTGCTCGAGAAGATGAAGCTGCGCAACAACGCCGAACTGACGTTCTACGTGATGAGCAATCGGCTCGTCGATCTGAATCCCGCGATGGCGGGCTGACCGCTCTCACCGCTGGCGCTGCTCTGTGTGTGCTGAAAAACTCGCATCCGGCATAGCCAGCTTGCAAGAGATCGATTCCCTCCCGAGCGCCTGCGCGTCGCGCGAAACCCTTGCTGCGATTGGCCGCGCAGCGGACGAACCTCCCCTCCGAATCTCATCCGCCGGGATTTTCAGCCCCGCGCCTATGCCGTAAAAAGCACGCTCCAGAACGGTGCAGAGTACCGATCCGCTAAAATCGTGGGTTTCCCCGACATTCGGCGCGCAACACGCGTGCACTACTGGAGACCCCCGCCAATGTCCCTGTTTCGCAAGAAGAGCGTCGAGCACATGATCGCCGCAAGTGCTCAGAACGCCGGTTTGAAGAAGGCGCTCGGCGCGCTCGATCTGACCTTCCTCGGGGTCGGCGCCATTATCGGCACCGGCATTTTCGTGCTGACCGGCACGGGCGCCGTGCAGGCCGGGCCGGCGCTGATGATCTCGTTCCTGATCGCGGCGATCGCCTGCGGCTTCGCCGCGCTCGCCTACGCAGAATTTGCCTCGACGATTCCGGTGGCGGGATCGATCTACACGTATTCGTATGCGACGCTCGGCGAACTCGCCGCCTGGATTATCGGCTGGGACTTGATGCTCGAATACGGACTCGCTACCTCCGCTGTCTCGGTGGGCTGGTCGGGCTATCTGCAATCGTTGCTATCGGGCTTCGGCGTGTCCTTGCCGGTTGCGTTGACGGCGGCGCCGGGCGCGTTGCCTGGCCACGACACGCTCTTCAACCTGCCCGCGTTCCTCGTGATGATGGCGATCACCGCGCTGTTGTCGTTCGGCGTGCGCGAGTCGGCGCGGATCAACAACATCATGGTCGCGATCAAGGTGGTCGTGGTGTTGCTGGTCATCGGCGTGGGCGTCTTTCACGTGACGCCGGCCAACTGGCATCCGTTCATGCCGAACGGCTGGAACGGCGTGTTCGGCGCGGCGGCGGTGATGTTCTTCGCGTTCATCGGTTTCGACTCCGTGTCGTCCGCAGCGGAAGAGGTGAAGGATCCGAAGCGCGATCTGCCGATCGGGATCATTGCGTCGCTGGGCGTTTGCGCGGTGTTGTACGTGGCGGTGGCCGCCGTCGTCACCGGCATCGTGCCGTCGGCGCAGTTTGCGAATATTTCGCACCCGGTGTCGTATGCGTTGCAGGTTGCGGGTCAAAAGTGGGTTGCGGGTTTTATCGACCTCGGCGCCGTGCTGGGTATGTTGACAGTGATTCTGGTGATGGCTTATGGCCAGACTCGGGTGATTTTCGCCATGTCGCGCGATGGGTTGTTGCCGGCGCGGCTTTCGCGGGTGCATCCGCGGTTTGCTACGCCGTTTTTTACTACGTGGCTCGTGGGGATTTTCTTTGGGTTGATCGGGGCGCTGGTGCCGTTGAATGTGTTGGCTGAGCTGATCAATATCGGCACGTTGGCCGCGTTTTCGATGGTGTCGATTGCGGTTCTCGTTTTGCGGAAGACGCATCCCGAGTTGCCGCGGGCGTTTCGGTGTCCTGGAGTGCCGGTTGTGCCGGTGTTGGCGGTCGGTTCTTGCCTTTTCCTGATGATTAATCTTCAGGCTGTTACGTGGGTGGCGTTTGTGGTTTGGTTGCTCGTTGGGATGGTTATTTATTTTGGGTATTCGCGGAGGCATTCCAAGTTGAGCAAGTGATGGGGGTTTGTCTGCTTGGCGTTTGTGGGTGGGTTGTTGTTGTGTTGGGTTGTTGGCCTTTCCTTGAATTCAAGGGCCTGTCATAGATTTTGTGTGAAGGCATAACATGTAGCTTAAGGAGCATGTATGCCACGCAAACCCAAGACGGCCACGGAGGCCCAGACGGCGTTGCCGTCCATTCCGAAGGAATTGATTGACCAGTTCGTGAAGGGGCCGATGACGGCCGAGGCGGTGCACGCCGCTTCAGCCGCGTTCAAGAAGGCACTGATCGAGCGCGCACTGGGTGCCGAACTCGGACACCATC